>CAZEDR010000058.1:0-14823 GCA_964510975.1 uncultured Melioribacter sp.
AGCTAATGATAATGTTTCCATTACCGGACTATCTTGAAGTTTAATTAAAGCATGATAATCTTTTTTGAAGCTCACTCAATTTTTAAGGTCTTCAATAAATTGGTTCGAGAATAGTTCCCCATGTGCACAAAAAGCCCCGAAATCGTAAGAAATCGGGATTTTATTTCTCTGTTTTTACCAAAAGTATCCCAATCTCACTGATTTTTATATACCTTTTCAAAATTTCACTGTCAATGAAATCGATCCCAGTGATTCCAAAGAGGTTCTATTAGGCTGTGGAATGATGTTTCTCCAACAGATTCAACCAGTCATGGAATCTATAAATCTGAAGATGGAGGGAAAACTTTGAAAGCTGTCAATAATGGCTTTGAGAATTCGAAGAAAAATGTGTTAACCGTTGAAATTCATCCTCGCAATTCAAATGTTGTATTAGCCAGTGTAACGAATAAGGGAATATTCAAATCAACTGATGGGGGCAATTTATGGGTTCTCCAAAATAATGGTATTACAAATTACCATGTAAGATGCTTTGCCTTTGATCCTAACAATTCTAATTTAGTTTATTATGGAATTGAAAATGGAGGAATATTTAAGTCAACCGATCTTAGAGAAAGCTGGCATCAGATTACCTTTGGTAAAGATCTCGAAGCATCAATCAGAAGTATTGTTGTAAATCCTCAAAACAGTTTAGAAGTATTTGCACACGATTGGTTTAGAGGAGTTTATTGGACTGTCTATGGAGGGAATTTCTGGTATAAAATGAATAATGGATTAACAACACGTGCCGGCCAGTCGCTGGCTATTTCACATGATGGTAATACATTATACGCAGGCACTGAGGGCGGAGGCTTTTTTAGACTTGTTAGAAATCAAGATTCCTAAGTATTCAGTCAATATTTCCAGATACAAGCCGAATCATTCAACTTGCCAGGAAGGACAGTTAAATGTTTATAATGAAGGCCATTGATCTTAATAATGGTGTTATTCATTATAGTTGGCACTTCAATAACTCTTTATTGCCAAATCAAACTTCATCTCAATTCATGTTGAAAGCTGATAAATGTCTGCATGGTGATTATAAGCTGAGTCTAGTTGTAACGAATAGCATCTCTCTAAAAACTGCAAATTGGCAAATCAAAATTTCAACTTCTACCGATGTAAAATCTGATGAGGAAGGTATTCCTATAAGTTATCAACTCTATCAAAACTACCCCAATCCATTTAACCCAACATCAACAATTCAGTATGATCTTCCTAAAACTGGATTCGTCAATATTTCTATTTATGATGTTCTTGGTAGAGAAGTTAAAGTCTTGGTAAGCGAACTGAAAAGTCCAGGTCGTTATGAAGTTATATTTAATGCAAAAGAATTATCAAGCGGTATCTATTTCTATCAATTTAGATCAATTTCGTTTGTTGATACAAATAAATTTATTTTAATCAAGTGACGAATAATATTTTTTGAGGTTCTATCAACTTCTTCAAATCGTTAACAAAAGGGTTCGAAAATATTGCACATTAGTACACACTTTAAGTCCGTTTCTAAATTAGATTCGGGCTTTTTTGTTTTAAAGGAGAAAGAATTGGGTGACGGTTTTTCTTCAACTGACTGACGGTTCTCAAACCAAAGTTTTGTAGATCGTCAACTTGTCAGAACATGGCGTCTAGAATGGCAAATATTCCGCCGATAAATGTGCTTTGCCTATCTGTCATAATTTTCTTCACCGATCCAGAATTAACTTCAATACATCTACTTCAAGCTTTTGCGCTTCTTGGATCTGCTTCTGTCTTGTTTAAGTTGCAAAATCATCTTGACAGAAAGAACTTTTATTATTAACTTATATCAGAAAATAAAGTCTGAATAAAGATATTCTGTTTTTAGAGCGTAAATAAAGAAATGAGATAAGCAAATGAAGAACAAACTTAACGACATTAGCCTAATCCGTAGGGCATAAGCAATTTCAGCACAGTGTGTGACAATCAGAAAAAATTTTTTACAAGATAATCGGACATGATGTTCCGCTAAAGAAAGGACTTTTACAAGGGAACTAATAAATGAAAGTACTGGAGCAACTATTGTTAAGTGAATTGGTCACAACTTATCCTCACTTACAAGGATTATTTGAGCAAAATAGGATTGATTTCTGTTGCAATGGAAAAAGAACACTTTTTGAAGCTATTAATGAGAAAAAATTTTCAGCTACTCAAAAGGGGAAATTTTTGTTGGCGTTTCAGCAGAGAATTACGAAAACAAGAGAGGCAAATAAAGATTTGATACCGAAATCCAGCTCTCTTAAAGAACTTTCTGAATATATCAAACAGAAGCATCATTCTTTTGTCGTTCATGAATCGAATGAAATTAAAACACTATTCAAAAAAGTTTTGATAGCGCATCAAGAAAATCATCCGAGATTAAATGAAGCTTCTGAATTGATATTAAAATTACTCGAAGAATTAAGACTTCATCTAAATAAAGAAGAATCGATTGTATTTCCGCTGATAAGATATTTAGAGGATTGCCATCGATTCAAAGAAAGGCCGCATCTAAAAAGATACAAACCTCTTCAGAAGTACTTAGAGTCGATGGAAAGTGACCACCAAAACGCGGGAGCTCTTTATGATAAACTCAGAAATAGTTTAGATAACTATCAAGTGCCTAGCGATGCGTGTACTTCTTACCAGCTGTTACTAAAAAAAATAGATGAGTTCGAAAAAGATTTACACATACACATTCATTTAGAGAATTATGTTCTATTTCCAAAAGCAATTGAATTAGAAAAAAATCTACTAACAACTTATTAGAGGTGAAAATGAAAAAACTATTTTCCTTTTTTGTATTGGGGGTATTATTACTGAATTGGGCTTGCGGCGGTGGTGAAAGTAAAAAAGATGAAGCTGCTTCCAAGCAAGAAAAAATGGCTAAAATCTTTGGAATTTCCGTCTATGAATTGGAGAATGGAATAGGGCCAATAAAAGAAAAAGTAAATCTCGGTCAGTTGGATGCAATAAAAGCAGCAGCAGGCAAAAAGTTATTTGAGACTAAGTGCAGTCAGTGCCATAAGTTTGATGAAAAATACACTGGACCAGCATTAAGGAATGTAACAAAGAAAAGAACCCCAGAATACATTTTAAACAATATTCTGAATCCGGAAGAAATGGCTAACAAGCATCCAGAAGCAAAAAAACTAGTTGCACTTCATGCAACTAAAATGACATTCCAAAATGTAACTCAAGAAGATGCAATGAAGATTCTCGAATACTTCCGATCTGAAGAAAAATAAATTTATTCAGCAAAAAGGAGAAACAAGATGAAGAATATTAAACTAATTGTTGGCTTTTTAGCAGTGGTTATCTTTGGCATTATACTGTACAACTGTTCCGGTTCCGGCGAATCTGCCTCAACTGAAGATGCAGCAAAAAGAGTTTATGTAAAACCGGGAAGCTATGACGAATTTTACACGTTTATGTCGGGCGGTTTCAGCGGACAGCTTTCAGTTTATGGATTGCCATCTGGTAGAATGTTCAAGAATATTAGCGTGTTTTCGCAAAATCCGGAAACCGGTTACGGTTACTCTGAAGAAACCAAAGGAATGTTAATGACTTCCTATGGATTTATTCCTTGGGATGATGCTCACCATCCTGTATTATCGAAAACTAAAGGCGAGCAAGATGGGAAATGGATTTTCATTAATGGAAATAATACGCCAAGAGTTGCCAGAATTGATTTAAGCACATTCGAAACAGCAGAAATAATTGAAATCCCAAATTCTGCCGGTAATCACGGTTCACCTTTCTTAACTGAAAACACAGAATACGTTGTTGCATCTACAAGATTTAGTTTGCCAATTCCTAATAAAGATGTAGCAATTTCATCTTACAAAGAAAATTTTAAAGGAACTGTTTCATTTATTTCCGTAGATAATAAAAGCGGAGATATGAAAGTGGCTTTTCAAATCTTGGTTCCCGGATTAAATTATGATTTAGCACACGCAGGAAAAGGTCCATCACACGGCTGGGCATTCTTTACTTCGTACAACAGTGAACAAGCAAATACACTTTTAGAAATCAATGCATCGCAAAACGATAAAGATTTCATTGCGGCCGTAAATTGGAAGAAAGCTGAAGAGTATGTAAAAGCCGGTAAAGCTCAAAAAGTATCCTCCGAGTATTATCATAATAAGTACAATGAAGAAACACATTCTACTGAATCAAAAAAAATGAATGACGTGTTGATTCTTGACCCAAAGAATTGTCCAGGTATGATCTATTACATTCCAACGCCTAAATCACCGCACGGAGTTGACGTAGATCCAAGCGGCGAATACATCGTTGCCGGCGGAAAATTATCTACAGTAATTCCGGTGCATTCATTTGCAAAAATGATCAAAGCAATTGAGGAGAAAAAGTTCGATGGTGAGTTTAGTGGAATTCCAATACTAAAATACGACGCAGTGGTAGCCGGAGAAGTTGAAAATCCGGGATTAGGACCACTACATACAGAATTTGATGGAAACGGATATGCTTACACATCAGCTTTCTTATCATCTGAAATTGTAAAATGGAAAATTGGTACTTGGGAAGTTGTGGATAGAATTCCAACTTACTATTCGATTGGCCATTTGATGATACCGGGCGGCGACAGCAGAAAGCCACACGGAAAATATGTTGTTGCACTAAACAAAATAACAAAAGACAGATATTTACCAACCGGACCGGAAATAACACAGTCCGCGCAGCTCTATGATATAAGCGGCGATAAGATGCAGCTGTTATTGGATTTCCCAACAATTGGTGAGCCGCACTATGCTCAAGCAATCCCAGCCGATATGCTAATGAATAATTCAAAAAAAATGTATCCTATTGAAAACAACAAAAATAAATATGCTGCCAAAGGCGAAAAAGATGCTCGCGTAGAACGCAGCGGAAATGATGTGCATGTTTATCTCACTGCTACAAGAAGTCATTTCAAGCCTGATAATATTGAAGGAATCAAAGTAGGCGATAAAGTTTATTGGCACCTAACAAACCTTGAACAAGATTGGGATATTCCGCACGGATTCACAGTTAAGGGAATGAACAATTCTGAATTATTGGTAATGCCGGGACAAACTAAGACAATTGTTTGGACACCAACTAAAGCAGGCATTTATCCATTCTATTGCACAGATTTCTGTTCGGCGCTTCATCAAGAAATGCAAGGATATGTTAGAGTATCTGAAGCTGGAAGCACTGTCAAGTTGTCTTTTAACTAATGAATTGTGTAAGGATTCCGGGTGAAGTAATGAAAAATTTATCTAAGTGGTTAATGATTATTGCCGCGATTATACTATTAGGCGTTTTTCTTTTTCCTATTTGGAATATTGATTTACGCGCGCCTCAATATCCGGAAGGTTTGGGATTGAACATTTGGGTTAACCAAATTACCGGACAGAAAGATGGAGACCTAAATCTGATCAATAATCTCAATCACTACATCGGTATGAAAACTATTCACCCGGAATCAATTCCAGAATTACAGGTAATGCCTTACATAATTATTTTCTTTGCAGTGTTTGGAATGTTGGCCGGAATCGTTAATAAAAAGTGGATTAAGCTAATCTGGCTAACGCTTCTGGTTGTTGTGTTGGTTTATGGACTTTATGATTTTTACTTATGGGGGTACGATTACGGGCACAACTTAAATCCAAACGCACCAATAAAAGTGCCGGGCATGACTTACCAACCACCACTTCTTGGATCAAAACAACTATTAAACATGAACGCACTTTCTCTGCCCGGTATTGGAACATATTTAATTACAATTTCAATTTTGCTCTCTTCGATTTCGATTTATTTAGATATTAAAAAAGGACGATTAAAGAATGAAAAGTAGAATTACGCTTTTGGCAGCGTTGGCTTTGTTCTTTGTAGGCTGTAGTAAAGAGTCGCAGCCAATTAATTACAACAAAGATGAATGCGCTCATTGTATGATGATTATCACCGATCCACAATTTGGAAGTGAGTTAGTAACCGATAAAGGAAAAGTTTATAAATTCGATTCTATTGAATGCTTAGCAGATTATGTTTCTGTTGATAGAGGATTTACAGTAGAGACGCTCTGGATTAGCGACTATGCAAATCCAAATACGTTGACTGAAGCAACTAAAGCATTTTACATTATAAGCCCCAAAATGGAAAGCCCTATGAGTATGAACATTGGTGGGTTCAAAAGCCAGAGCGAAATGGAAAAAGTATTTACAGAGATGGGCGGACAAAAAATGAATTGGAAAGATGTGACAAGTTATGTTAAGAACGCGAAATAGTTTTTTATTATTCATCTTCTTATGCAGTAATACTCTACTTCCCAAAACAATATTCGTTGGGAAAAGCGAAAAGATAAAATCCATTAAGCATGCGCTGGAAGTTTGCGAGAATGGAGACTCTATCAAGATTTTCAAAGGTTACTATCCGGAAAACAATCTTGTCATCAATAAACATATTTCACTTATTGGAATTGATTACCCTACGATAAGCGGCAGTAAGAAAGAAAGAATACTTACCATAAAGGCAAATAATGTTTCTATACGAGGAATACACTTTGCTGATGCCGGAGCTAGCTTTGTTCGGGACAACTCTGCAATCAAATTAGATAGTGTTACAAATTGCATTGTTGAGAACAACAGATTCAGTAATAACTTTTTTGGGATATACTTAGGCAAGAGTTGGAACTGTATTATAAAAAACAATCGAATTACTTCTTTACAAAAAACACAAACATATTCCGGTAATGGAATACATTTATGGTACTGTAAAAACATCATAATTGAAGGCAATACAGTTGAAGGACACCGCGATGGGATCTACTTAGAGTTTGTTCGCAAAAGCGAAATAAAAAATAATCACAGTGCAAAGAATCTTCGCTACGGACTGCATTTCATGTTTTCAGATAGCTGCGAATATTCATACAATAAGTTTGAGCATAATAGTGCCGGAGTTGCGGTGATGTTTACACATCACGTTCAAATGCACAATAATATTTTTATAAATAATTGGGGCGATGCTTCTTTTGGATTGTTATTGAAAGAAATAACTGACGGAAAGATTTTCAACAATAAGTTTATACGCAACACATGCGGAATATATTTAGAAGGAAGCAATCGCAACTATGTTGAACGAAATTTGTTTGAAAATAACGGCTGGGCAATTCGTTTAATGGCGAATTCAATGGACAATATTTTTACGAAGAATAACTTTATTGCTAATTCTTTTGAGGTTACAACCAACAATACAAGGAATTACAATACTTTCACAAACAATTTCTGGTCGGATTATCAAGGTTATGATTTAGATAAAGATGGAATTGGCGAAATCCCTCACCATCCGGTAAAGCTCTTTTCCATATTAGTTGAGAAGAACAGGCCAACTCTCATACTGCTGCGTAGTTTTTTTGTTGAACTACTAAATACAGCCGAGAAAATATTCCCAGTATTAACACCCGAAACACTTGTGGATAAATATCCGGAAATGAGTTTAGTGAAATGATTAAAACCGAACTTCTTGTAAAAAAATACGGTACGCTTGAAGCATTAAAAAGTTTGGAAATCGAGATTCAAGAAAACAGACTAACATACATCGTTGGTCCAAATGGCTCCGGGAAGACTACCTTCATTAAAACAATACTTGGATTAGTTAAACCAACATCAGGGAATCTTTTTGTTGATGGAATTAAATTAAACGGTATTTATAAGTATCGTGAAAACATCGGTTACATGCCGCAAATCGCGAGCTTTCCTGAAAACCTAAGTGTTAAAGAAGTATTAGCTCTTCTAAAAGAGATACGTAGCTCAAATAATAATCTGGATGAAGAACTAATTCAGCTTTTCAATCTTGGAAGAGAGTTTGAAAAGAGAGTAAAGACTTTATCTGGCGGAACAAAACAAAAGTTAAACGCAGTAATCGCTTTTCTTTTTAATCCACAGCTATTAATACTTGATGAGCCAAGTGCCGGCCTTGATCCGGTTTCGAGCAGCATTCTTAAAGACAAAATAGTTAAGGAAAGAAATGCCGGAAAAACAATTCTGTTTACATCACACATTCTAAGTGAACTTGAGGAATTAGCAGAAGAAATTGTTTTCCTTCTGGAGGGAAGTGTTTGTTTTTCCGGAAAGATTGATGAACTGATAGCAACGACAGGGGAAAGAAATCTCGAACGAGCTATTGCGAGTATCATGAAAGGATTAAAGCGATGAATGCACTTTGGCACATAATCCGGTTTCAAGTAAATGATACTCTGAGAAGTAAGTGGCTTGTAATATATTCTTTATTTTATGTTGTGCTTAGTTACGGATTGCTTTCTTTCACAAATGATTCGAGCAAGGTGATTCTAAGCTTACTGAATATCAATATGATTGTTATACCGCTTGCTAGTCTACTATTTGGAACGATATATCTGTATAACAACAGAGATTACATCATCCTTATTTTATCGCAGCCAATAAACCGTAAAACTCTTTACTTTGGACTTTATTTGGGTTTAGCTTTACCAATGGCATTAAGTTTTGCAATTGGCACCGGTGTACCGGTATTAATTTATTTACGAAACTTCCAGGATACTACAGCTGTGCTATTCAATTTATTTTTAGGAGGCGTGTTTGAGACTTTTATTTTTGTTTCAATATCTTTTTTGATTGCTACAATTAACGAAAACAAAATGAAAGGACTTGGTATTGCGATATTTGTCTGGTTGTTTTTCTCGGCATTATATGATGGTTTAATTTTAATTACACTACAAGTATTTAGAGAATATCCACTGGAGGTACCCTCAATAATATTCACTTTATTAAACCCGGTTGATCTTTCTCGTTTGCTGGTAATACTGAAATTCGATATATCAGCATTAATGGGGTACACCGGAGCTGTTTTCAATAAATTTTTAGGAAGCGGACTCGGATTTATTATTTCATTACTTTCACTTGTAGTTTGGAGTGTGTTTCCTATACTACTAGGATTAAGAAGTTTTACGAAAAAAGATTTTTAGTTTATTATAATTAGGAATCTCAAAGTGGTTACCCCACTGTACTTATGATTAATAAGACTGGAAGCTGCCTCTAAGGACTTGTCTTGCTTTTTGCATATTCATGATTGCAAAAAGTTTTTATTTATTCAAACGTAGGATTATAATCCAATCTCAGCACATACCACATAAACAAACCGTATCTAATTGTGCATCATTCTTGTTCTTATTTACTCCTTATTGGAAGGGAAAGACCATTGGGAAACCAGATTAGGGAGGCAAAAGGAGAGAAGTTTTAAATCAGTTGACTGAAACTATACAAGACTACTTGATATTTCATTGCAACCAACTGCATACCAAGTTGAATGATAAAAGTATAATGTGATATATTCGAGAAAAGAATTGACAGAAAATGAACTTTTCGAAAACCACAGCATATGCACTCCGTATTTTGGCTTTAATGGCAAATGAAGACATCGAACTTTATTCTTCGGATTATCTTCATAAAAAACTTCATATACCCAAAAAATATCTCCAGAGATTATTAACAGATTTATCTAAAAGCGGATTGATAAAAAGCAGCCGAGGTAAATATGGTGGATTCGCTTTAGCGAAGAGTAAAAAGAGAATTACAGTTGCGCAGATAATTGATGCAGTAGAAGGTTTTTCGAATATCCCGTCATGCTTCTTTGGGTTTAATAAGTGTGCTCTAAATAATCCATGTGCAATGCACGATGTTTGGACAAAATCCCAAAACGAATTAATCCATACACTTTCCACGACCAAATTGACTGATCTGATCAAGCCTAAATAATTATTGATTTATTTACTTTTAAATGCTACATATTGGTAGTAATTAAAATTCACTAATAAAAAATGGATGGAAGTATGGTTGATTCTAACGTTGTCTTAACAGGACAAACTATTGCTTACACATTATATGTATTGGCAATTATGTCTCTGATGGGATGGTTTGGCTATAAGATCACGAGAGACGGTACAGTAAAACAAATTAAACCAATTATATTTTACGTGTTTGTGGGCTTTTTAGTCGTACTAGGGGTTTCATTACATATTGTTACACATGAGACTATACCTTGGAAGCCGATGGATTTAGACCGTGCGGAGATTAAAGCGGATAGAGAGTTTACAATTAATGTGGCCAATCACAAATTTGAACTGCCTGCAGAGAAAATGGTAATTAAGAAAAACGAGAAAGTTCGATTCAATGTTACATCTGCTGATCTAACGTATGGATTTGGTTTATTCAGACAAGACAATACAATGGTATTTCAAATGCAAGTGTTGCCGGGGCATAATAATGATGTTTTATGGCAATTCGATAAAGAAGAAATCTATTCAATACGATCAACAGAATATTCCGGTTGGAAAGGAATAAACATGATTGTCCGCGACGCAGTAGTTGTAACCGAATAAACTTATAACAACAAAATTGAGAATGAAAATGAGTTTTATAAAAACAATAACAAACGGTGAACAAGGGTTATTCAAACCCGACGGCTTAACGCCAATGCAGAAATTAACTTTAAGATTTGTAGTTGTAGGATTGATCTACTATTTATTCGCAGTTGTGGAAGGCATGGTAATGAGGATTTATGAAGTTACTCCAGTTTCATATATAACACATGAGCAGTTTTATGCTATACTTACAGCGCACCCACTTGTGGGAATATTTGGTTCGACTTATTCAATCGTATTCGGGGCATTTTTATTTCTGGTGCCGTTCTTAATGAAAAAACCATTGTGGAGTATTAAGCTAGGTAACTGGACCTTGTGGTTAATTGCAATAGGTACATTTGTTTTTTGGTTTAGTGGATTTGTATCTCATTATTCACCTTTGTACACATTGTATTGGCCTTTACCAGCAGATTTTACACAGTTTAGTGTAATTGGCGGTACATTTTTTATTGTTGGTATTGCTTTAGTAATGGTTGGAACAGTTTTCTTTGTATTAAATATTTTCAAAACAATCACATATACACCGGAAGGATGGGACAAGCAACCAGCAGCGGCATTGATTAAATCTGCATTAGGATTAACCGGCTTAAAGAATCTATTCTCAAAAAACAAGAAAGAGCATTTAGTTTCATTGCCGGTAGCTGCAATTGCGAGAGGAACAGTGGATACAGCGCTGAATGCGGGTATCATTTTATTCACTGGAGTGTTAATTCTCGTATATATGGTTGCTGCTTTATTCGGAACTGATTTAAAACATTCAAGCATAGATGCACTTTTATATAAGAACTGGTTTTGGTGGGGATTAGATCTAATTGCTGATGGTCTGGTATTAATCTTTGTTGCTGGAACTTGGTATTTACTGGCAACACTTATCACTGGCAAAAAGCTTTTTATGGAAAATATTGCCCGTGGTGCATTGTTTGTCGAGATGGTAGTATCGTGGACTGTTTGGTCACATCATTTAATGTCGGACCAAGCACAACCGGGGATTTTGAAAGTTGTATCTGGTGAAATGGTAACTGCATTTGAATTAATAACTCAAGGATTAGCTTTTGCGATTACGCTTATAACTCTATGGAGTGCAAGACCACTTAAAATGACACACCCACTTAAATTTCTACTTGGCGGTTTGTTAGGCTTTGCGTTAGCTGTTCCAGCTGGAATAATGCAAGCTGATTTAGGCTTGAATAGAATTCTCCATAATACACAGTGGATTGTTGGACCACATGTTCACGTTGCAATATTAGTTGGGTTAACAATGACTTTGTATTCTGCTATATACTTTTTACTTCCAATATTAAGTAATGGCTCTAAGTTGTACAGCGATAAGTTAGCGACATTTCATTTTTGGGCTCATCTAATTGGTGGAATCGGAATGGGTGCATTTATGGGAATGGCCGGGCTAAAAGGAATGCTAAGAAGAACAATATATTTTGAAGGAGAGTACAATACATATATGATATTAGCAGCGCTTTCCGGATCATTATTGCTATTTGCATTCTTGGCCTTCTTCTATAACATTGTAATGACTGTTGGAATCAATGGAGTTATAGGAATATTTATGCCTTCAAAAATAAAAACGAAAGATTTACTTCCTTCACAAAATTAACTTTCCGCTGAAGCCCGTTTAAAACTAGGCGGGCTTTTTCATTTTTTGCAATCAAGAATAGAAAGACGGCTTTAAGTTGACTTACTGACGTTTACTAAATTCGTTATTGTAGTACGTTCTCTCGCAAAGAAGTTTTAAAAATGGAAAGCATATAATGTTCTGTCCAAAAAATAAATATAAATAGATGTTTTAGGAGGAGAAATAGCGACATTAGTAAATGGAGAAATGGTTTCAGGCATTCGCGAAGTAAAGTTTGATAAAATAAATGATAATATTTTTTGAACCACAATCAATTTCTTCAAATCTTCAATAATTTGGTTCGAGAATAGTTCCCATGGGTGTACTTTTAGCTCCGAAATCGTTAGAAATTAGGGATTTGCTTTTTTATCTTTTCAACAAATCTTCCAGTACGACATATTTCAGATACTATTTCGAAATTTCACTATCAATAAAACGCGTTGGTTGAAGATGGTGAACCGAGGTGTTGCAATAATTTCAATTCTGTTGTAGCGCGATTAAGACAGCAAATCTGCTTCCTCTAAACCAAGTCTTACAATTCTACAGTAGTGCGATTAAGACCATTCGTGAAGCCAAGCAGCGGGTCATAATCCACATGTTTCAATTCTATTGTAGTACGATTAAGGCGATTTACGGTAAGAACTTTGTTCGTTGTGCTTCACAGTTTCAATTCTACTGTAGTGCGATTAATAGTTGCAGCACCGAACACGACACCGCCGGTTTTGCCTCTGTTTCAATTCCATAGTAGTGCAATTAAGACACAACACTCAGTCCATAATCAAATGCTTGTTCATTTTTAATCTAGGTTGAGGTGCAGAACACTTCTTTCAATCCAGGTTAAAAATCGAATTCTGGTTTAAAAGACACGTCAATATTCTTAAACGTTACTATAATGGTGAAAATTAAGTTGTGCTTCACTCGTTCAAGTGAAAAGATTATGTCAACAATAGTTTACAAAAATGGTATATTTGTAAAGAATGATTTACGTTATCGAGAGGAAATAATATGATTTCTCCAAAAATCAATAAAATTCTAGCTCAATTAGGCGAGAATATCAAACTTGCCAGACTTAGAAGAAGATTAAGCACACAGCAGATATCCGAAAGAGCTGGTATAAGCCGCCCTACGTTATCGGCTATCGAAAAAGGTATGCCGAATGTAAGTATTGGATTATATCTCCAAGTACTATTTGTGCTGGGACTAGTGGAAGATATTATTAATGTTGCTAGCGATGATGCACTAGGACGCAAACTACAGGACGCAAATTTAACGGTAAAAGAAAGAGCTCCTAAAAGTAAATAGGCAAAGAAATGGCAAAGACAGATGCAAGAAAAGAAATTTTAGTATATGCCCATTGGCGGGAAATGAAAGAACCAATGTTAATGGGTTTATTATTTTCTGAAATAACCAGAGGTAAAGAAATTTTTTCTTTTGAATATTCCGGCGAATGGTTAAAGTCAAAATATGCTCAGATTATTGATCCGGACTTACAGCTTTATTCTGGACTTCAATACACCAAAAGCAATAAAAATAACTTTGGAATTTTTCTGGATTCATCGCCCGACCGCTGGGGCAGAATACTAATGAAAAGAAGGGAAGCCGCACTGGCAAGAAAAGAAAAACGAGTCGAAAAAACTTTAAATGAATCCGATTTTTTATTGGGGGTATTTGATGAACATAGAACCGGCGGATTAAGATTTAAGAGGGGTGTAGAAGAACTTTTTTTAAACTCCGACAGAAAATTTGCCGCTCCGCCATGGACATCATTAACTGAGCTAGAGCAAATAAGCTTAAAAATTGAGAACGATGAAGCAATGGATGACCCGGATTATTTAAACTGGCTTAATATGTTAATAGCGCCCGGTTCTTCTTTGGGCGGTGCGCGACCTAAAGCAAGTGTAATTGACAGCGAAGGAAATCTTTGGATAGCGAAATTCCTAAGTGTAAATGATACCAAAGATATTGGCGCATGGGAAATGGTTGTGCACGATCTTGCTGTTGAATGCGGATTAAATGTAGCCAAAGCAAAAATTCAAAAATTTTCCACCAAATATCATACATTCATTTCAAAAAGATTCGACAGAGAAAAAGGTGTAAGAATTCATTTTGCTTCCGCAATGACTTTGCTTGGCTATACTGACAGTACAAATTCATCTGATGGAGCTAGTTATATTGAATTAACAGAATTTATTTCTTCTAACGGAGCTAATATTAAAGACGATTTGGAAGAATTATGGAAAAGAATTGTGTTCAGTATCTGCGTAACAAACACAGATGATCATTTAAGAAACCATGGATTTATTTTAACGGATAAAGGCTGGCTCCTGTCTCCCGCTTTTGACATTAATCCAAATGAAACGGGAGTAGGATTAAAACTAAACATCTCCGAAACCGACAACTCTTTGGACTTAGAGCTTGCATTAGAAGTAATAGATTATTTCCGGATAGAAAAAACAAAAGCCGAGAAGATCGTAAAACAGATTCAAGAAAAAGTCAGCAGCTGGAAAAATATAGCTAGTAGGTATAATATTTCTAAAGCAGAGCAGAATTCAATGGCAAAGGCTTTTAAAGTCCGGTGATTTCTACTTAAACACAATTTCTTCCAAGTGTATTGAAAAGGCAATACATGCGCCACTTCTAGCAATTCTTATAATGTTTCTATTCTACTGCAGTACGATTTCGAAAAGTGAACAATACTTTACAATAAAGCACTTTGAAGATCCCG
>CAZEDR010000059.1:0-14791 GCA_964510975.1 uncultured Melioribacter sp.
CATGGACAAAGCGGCTGGAGTAATTACTGCAACAGAAATCTTAAAGAAAATTTTGAAGTAGTTAATGGTGAATTGATTCTTGAAAAAATCAAAAGTATTCCTATTACCAAATGGAATTATAAAGCAGATGAAGGAAAAGAAAAATATATCGGTCCAATGGCACAAGATTTTTACGCAGCGTTTCAACTTAACGGTACAGACAGTTTAGGAATAAATTCAATTTCCATAGATGGAATAAATATGGTTGGTATACAAGCGCTGGAAAAGAGAACCACTGTTATGCAAAAAACTATTGAAGCGCTTGTAAAGCAAAACGAAATGTTGATTAGTGATAATAAAGAACTGAAGGAACAGCTTTACTCTTTCAGTAACATAAGAAAAGAACTTGATAAAATAAGAAAACTGAAACAAGAACTAATGGATAGTATAGCAATTATAAAAGAGAGAGGACAGTTAAACATAGCCGCATCAAACAAGTAAGCATAACGGAAGAATGTAATGAAAACTAAAATCTTATTGTTTCTTCTGGGAATGCAAGCTTTATTATTTGCTCAAAGCTCTATAAGTGTTGGTACTGGTTCTCTAATAACAATTGGATCCGGGGCAAACATATCCGCAGGAAGCAAATCCGGCTCCTTTACCGGAGGTGGAACTTTTAACGGAGTTCTATTAAATGAGCCATATTCGGCAACTTTAACACCCACAAATGTTACAAATACATCTGCAACTATAAACGCTACTGTAAATCCTCAGGGATATACTACAACATATTATTTCTCTTACGGTACTGATCCTGCTAATCTAACAACAAATACAACAAGCAGGGATGCCGGCAGCGGAAGTACAGATGTTAATATTAGTGAAAATATAAGCGGCTTAACCGCAAACACGATATATTATTATAAAGTAACAGCTACTAACGAAAACGGTACAACAGTTTCCGACACAAGGCTTTTATTTACGGATAATTCATTTTCCAAAACTAATCTTGTTGTTTGGCTTCGTGCAGATCAAGGTGTAACTTCATCAAGTGTAAGTGTAAGTGAGTGGCTGGATCTTTCTAGTAATAATAATAAAGCAGATCAAAGTAATTCATCGAATAGACCAACGATTGTATCCGGAGCAATTAATTCAAATCCGGCAATAAGATTTAACGGAACATCAAACTTCTTAACTTTGCCTTATACACACACAATTGGTATAAAAGATAATCCTTACGAAATTTTTATTGTTGCTAAATCCAGCTCAAGCAACATTCAGTTTTTGTTATCAGGTACAGAGATAGAAAAATATGAATATCATTTGAATGGACCTGGAGTACGGTTCATTCCAACAACAGGAGCTTACCTTGATAAAGGAACTGCCGGAAACTATACCGATGGAAACGCGCATATCTTTTCAGCAAGAGCAAGTTCAAGCGGCGGTGCTGTTCGTGTTGATGGAATTGATGGAAGTACTAGTCTAAATAATATTCAATCTTCTTCTGCAATTAATTTAGTAATAGGCTATAGAGGTGCTGATGCAAGTTATTATCTCAATGGAGATATTGCTGAAGTGATTCTTTACAACACAAATTTAAGTACATCAGATAGAAGCACAGTAGAACATTACCTTGCAAACAGATATGGAATCACATCCGGCGCGCTGCCGGTTGAGTTAACTTCGTTTAGTGCAGAGTGTAGAACGGAGAGTGTAGAGTTGAAATGGACAACAGCAACGGAAGTGAACAACTATGGGTTCAGTGTAGAACGTAGAGTGAAGAGTGAAGAACGTGCCTCGATGGTTCGTCAAAACTCACCACAGGCTGCGCTCGGTATGACATGGGAAAAGATTGCATTTGTGCAAGGACATGGAAATAGTAATTCGCCAAAGAGTTATTTTTTTACTGATAATCTTGCTCTTGCTCGTGATCTTAATCTAAATCGCCTAGAATACCGCTTAAAGCAAATAGACTTTGACGGAGCTTACGAATACAGCGATGTTGTTGAAGTGAAAATAGAAACGCCAACAGAATTCAAGTTAGCCCAGAACTTCCCGAATCCATTTAATCCTTCTACGACTATCAACTATCAACTTTCTGCTTCCAGCCATGTTACATTAAAAGTTTTTGATGTGCTTGGGCGAGAAGTGGCAACATTAGTTGATGAGTTCAAAACAGCCGGAACTTATAACTCTACGTTCTCCACTCTTCGTTCTTCGTTCTCTTCCGGTGTTTATTTTTATCAATTAAAGGCCGGAGGATTTGTGCAGACAAAGAAGTTCATTTTAACAAAGTAAGAAAACTACTTTTCATGGTAATATTTTTTTACCATTAGATACTCTAATACGAGATTTCGTGATTATATCTATTGCGGTATTGAATTGGAGATAAGCCGGTAAAGCGCTTAAATGTAACACGGAAGGCCTTTGGATCGGAGTAGCCGACTTTATACATCACTTCTGTAACATTTTCGTGCGATGATTCCAAACTCATTTTCGCTGCTTCAATTTTAACGCGTTGGATGTATTCCACCAAAGTATTGGCAGTTGCCTTTTTAAATCTGCGTTCAAGATTTCTTCTACTTAAAGCAAGCATATCTGCTAATTGATCAACTGTAAATTTATTCTGAAAATTATTTTCGATAAACTCCTGCGCTTTTTTTACCGGCTCATCCCCGTGGCTCTTTTGTCCCATGAAAATCATAAAGGGAGATTGGCTATCGCGCTGAATATCAATTTGAAATGCTTTTGAACAAAAAACAGCAGTTTCCCTTCCGGCAAATTTTTCAATAAGATATAAAATTAGATTCAATGAAGAATAAGCTCCGCCGCTGGAATAAATGCCATGTTCATCTGTTATGATTTTATCCTCTACTAGATTAACATCCGGAAACATTTTTCTAAATTGATTTGCAGCAAGCCAATGTGTAGAACATTTTTTGCCATTCAACAAACCGGTAGATGCAAGTAAAAACGCTCCGAGACACAAACTAGCTACTTCTGTACCCGAATTATATCTTTCGGTAATCCATGGAATGAGTCCCCGGTTTAGTTCAATAGCTTTACTCAAATCTCCATACATAGCCGGTAAAATTATTAAATCTGTTTTTTCAATATCGCTTATTGTATCAGTCGAGATTGTGTATAAACCATCATTTAGTTGAGATTCTTTGGCCAGACCAACCAATCGCACTTTAAACAAAGGCGGTTTTCCAAGACTTTCCAAAAATTGATTTACCTCGGTAAACATTTGACGTGGACCTTCTATATTGCCTAAAATGGCTCCTTTTGCAACTATTATAGAAATATGTTTCATTTTATTTCCTAATACGATATTTTGTCTTCTATGACGAAATTATACAATGGTTTTGTCGCAATCAACCCCAAAATTGACGTTTGTGCACCTTTTCGGTTCTTATGTGAGAGGTTATGTTTGCAGTAGGCTAAAAACTTTAGAAGAAAGTCTAAGAATTAATTGGAACGAAAGTACAAGCTGTAATGTCACCCAAGAACAAAGAACTTATAAGAGATATAAACAGTGCTTATTTAAAAGGTGATACTGGTTTTGTGTCTGATCATCTTACGGAAGATATGTGCTGGAATATTGTTGGAATGCCTTTTATAATCGGTAAGAGTGAATTCTTAAAAGCTGTAAAAACTTTAGAGTTGGAAAATTTTCCTTCAATCAGTGCAAAAAACATTATCTCCGAAGGTGAATACGTAGTTGTTGAAAGCTCCGGACGCGACATGACTAATAGAACAGCATCTAGTTATCGAGCGTACTGTGATATTTACCGTATCCAAAAGGGAAAAGTAAAAGAGCTAACTACTTATGTTGTAGATACTACGTTCAGAGAATAGACAACAATTATATTGAAAATTAAAATTCATTAAGGCGAAAGATGAATACATTCAAAAGTGTCTTGGCGGTTTTTGCGGGATTCATTACGGTTGTAATATTAAGTGTGGGTACAGATTTTATACTGGAGACGCTCGGTATTTTCCCGCCGCCGGGCAAAGGACTTTTTGTTACATGGATGCTGTTGCTCGCGTTGATATACCGTAGTATCTATACAATTGCAGGCGGTTATGTTGCGGCAATGATTGCGCCTAATCGAACGATGCGACATGTAATAATACTTGGAATCATTGGAACGGTTGCAGGTACAATTGGTGTCGTTGTCGGATGGAATATGTCGGCTCACTGGTATCCGATCGCGCTTGCAGTAACTGCATTCCCTCTTACATGGCTTGGCGGTAAACTAAAAAAGAATAATTGAAGAAAGCACATAATCATCCAAATGAAAAATGGGAATAACATGAAAAAAATAACCATGTTTAATCATATAACGGTTGACGGCTTTTTTGCCGGGTCGAATGGCGAGATAGATTGGTTTAAGGTGATAAAACAAGATGATGAATGGGAAGAGTATACGCATAAGCAGGCATCATCAGGCAATTCAACACTGATTTTTGGACATACTACCTACGAGATGATGAAAAGTTATTGGCCCACTCAGGATGCAATTAAGAATGACCCTGAGATGGCAAAAAAGGTGAACAGTAGCCGGAAGATAGTTTTTTCGAAAACTCTCAAAAATGTGAAAGATAGTTCGACTTGGCAAAACATAACGTTGCTAAATGAAATAAACCCGGATGCAATAATTAAACTGAAAAATGAAGGAGATATGACAATTTTGGGGAGCGGCAGTATTGTGCAACAATTTGCAAAGCTCGGTCTTATAGATGAATACTCATTTGTGATTGTCCCGATTATTTTAGGTGCGGGTAAATCTTTTTTCAATGACGTCAAAAAAATGGATCTCAAACTCATCGAAGCAAAATCATTTAAGAATGGAATTGTTTTGCTCAAATATCAATCCGTTTGAAAGGATGCAACAAAGTAACATGAAAAAATTAATAGCATTTAATCTAGCAACACTTGACGGTTTCTTTAGTTAATTACGAGCTCAGCGTTTGATTGCGGATTTGTAGTTAACCAATTTGAACAAAAATTGAATTAATGACTAAAGCGTTAATAACTTCATAAAAGGAGTAAGTCATGCAAAAGATAACCCCACATTTGTGGTATGATAAAGAAGCGAAAGAGGCAGCAGAGTTTTACTGCTCGCTTTTTCCGAATTCAAAAATTACAAACATAACAACGCTTCACAATACTCCTTCGGGAGATGCCGATATTGTTTCTTTCGAAATTGGCGGACAAAAATTTATGTCCATTAGCGCCGGTCCATTTTTCAAATTCAATCCATCGGTATCATTCTTCATAAATTTTGATCCCTCAAGAGATAAAAATGCACGGAAGAATCTCGATGCAGCGTGGAAAAAATTATCGGAAGGCGGCACGGAACTAATGCCGTTAGACAAATATCCGTTCAGCGAACACTACGGCTGGATACAGGATAAATACGGACTTTCCTGGCAGCTTATTCTGACGAATCCTGACGGCGAAGAGAGACCTTTTATTGTTCCCTCACTTTTGTTTGTCGGGGATGTATGCGGAAAAGCCGAGGAAGCCAGTAACTTCTATCTCTCTGTCTTCAAGGATACAAAACAAGGAATCACCGCGCGTTATCCAAAGGGAATGGAGCCGGACAAAGAAGGAACAATAATGTTTACAGATTTTATGATTGAGAACCAATGGTTTGCAGCAATGGACAGCGCTCATGAGCACAACTTTGCTTTTAATGAAGCAATCTCATTTATGGTTTCTTGCGACACGCAAAAAGAAATTGATTACTTCTGGGAAAAACTTTCTGCAGTGCCTCTAGCCGAACAATGCGGCTGGCTGAAGGACAAGTATGGTCTATCATGGCAGATTACACCGGCTATTATGGATGAAATGATGAGCAAGGGTACGAAAGAACAGATTGCTAGATTAACCCAAGCATTCCTGCCGATGAAAAAATTTGATATTGCGAAATTAAAAAAAGCATACGAAGGGTAATAAAGATTGACGCTCAAGTATGTTGTGAAAATATTTTAGCAAACATAAGTGTATTCAATGATCAATTAAAAGGAGACGTATTATGTCAACAATAAATCTTCACCGCGTTTTTAAAGCTTCGCCAAAAAAAATTTATAACGCTTTTCTTGATGCTGATGCTCAGGCAAAATGGCTTCCTCCAAACGGGTTCACATGCAAAGTGCACCACCTGGATGCTAAAATTGGAGGGACGTATAAAATGTCATTCACAAATTTTTCGTCCGGAAAAAGTAATTCCTTTGGCGGTAAGTATCTTGAATTAATACCGAACGAGCATATTCGTTACTCAGATAAATTTGACGATCCGAATTTACCGGGAGAAATGATTACCACCGTTACTATCAAACAAGTTTCCTGTGGTTCAGATGTTACTATTATTCAGGAAGGGGTACCTGATGTTATTCCAGAGGAGTTCTGCTATTTGGGCTGGCAGGAATCACTTGATCAATTAGCAAAACTTGTCGAACCGGAAATTCCGGATTGACAGCAAGCTGCTTTTTGCAAGAGGCCTGTGTGGAAAAAGTAAATTACAGATAATTAGAAAAAAATTAATATGTAACATAATTTTTGAGAGGTGACAAATGAATATTGTCCTATGGATACTTCAGGTTTTGCTCGCAGCACAATTTCTATGGCATGGATGGATAATGGTTTTCCCGCCCGCAGAATATATTGAAATAATGAATGCCACTCTTGGAATTGGATTTCGCTACTTCATTGGTATAGCTGAATTACTCGCCGTTGTTGGTCTAATCTTGCCCGGCGCACTTCGTATTTATACATGGCTGCTTCCTTTAACTCTTGCAGGATTATTGATTGTATCTGCAAGCGCTACTGTTTATCATTTGTTCAGAGGTGAAACCGGCAGTGCAATTTATACTGCTGTTCTATCTATAATTATTACATTCGTTACATATATGCGCTGGAAGGTGAAACCAATTTTACCAAGGCAAAGCACGCAACCTTCTGCTTGAGTGAACAAAAAAATGAACGATGTTGATTTCAGATTTTGTTGAACGACTACTAATGTAAAAATAAATTCAATCACAAGGCAGGTTTAGCAGACTGCACAATCTGCACAATGAAGAAGGAGAATAAAATGTTGAGCGAAGCGAAATCCCGCCTTGCGGGAAGAAAAATAATTTCATTTATGCACATATCGCTTGACGGTTTTGTGGCGGGACCGAACGGAGAAATGGACTGGATTAAAGTTAATGAAGAAATTTTTGATTATGTCGGTAAGCGGATAAGCGAAGGCGACACTGCATTATATGGACGAGTAACTTATCAGATGATGGAAAATTACTGGCCTACCGCAGGAGACAAGCCGACAGCGACCAAGCACGACATTGAACATTCTAAGTGGTATAGCAAAGTTCACAAAGTTGTTTTATCGAAAACAATGAAAGACACGGGTTTGACTAACACAAAAATTATTAGCGACAACCTTGCTGACAGAATAAATGAAATAAAACAATCCCGTCCCGCATCAGGCGGGAGCGGGAGTAAAGACATCTTGCTTTTTGGTAGCCCGATAGCAACTCATTCACTTATTCAACTGAAATTAATTGACGGTTACTGGCTTTTTGTTAATCCAATTATTCTTGGAAAAGGTATTCCATTGTTTGAGAATATCAAAGACAGTATAAAACTAAAACTATTGACTACTCGGCAATTTAATTGCGGAGTAACTGAACTGAATTATATAGTAGACAGGCAATAACAATTAACCGCTGACAGAGTTTGGCAACCATATTTTTATATGAACATACAAGAACAAATCAAAGAGTATATAGCAGCTCAACCAGAACCAAAACGTGCTGACATTGAGGCGTTGCACAAGCGCATACTTCAAGTATTGCCAAAATGTAAATTATGGTTCCTAGACGGCAAAGATGACAAAGGTAAAACTGTTTCTAATCCTAATATTGGATATGGAATTCACACCATAAAATATGCTGATGGAAAAACCAGAGAGTTTTATCAAATAGGTATGAGTGCAAACAAAACCGGAATCGCTGTCTATATCCTTGGTATTAAAGATAAAAAATACTTAGCCCGGACATATGGAAAAGAACACGGCAAGGCGAGCGTGAGTGGGTATTGCATTAGGTTCAAAACGCTGAAAGATATTAACGTTGATATACTTGAAGCGGCGATACGATATGGGTTTGAGACATCAAATTAAATAAACAAAACCAAATCGAAATGGAAAATAAATCATGGAAGAAGGAGAATAAAATGTTGAGCGAAGCGAAATCCCGCCGCGTGGGAAGAAAAATAATTGTCCTATCATTTATTACGTTAGACGGAGTCATGCAAGCACCGGGCGGACCCGAGGAAGATACGTCAAGCGGCTTCAAATATGGCGGTTGGGTTGCACCCTATTTTGCCGAAGCTGACGAAGCGGCTGGTGAGTTAATGGCAAAACAAATGAAGTCTGCAGATCTTCTATTGGGCAGAAAAACATTTGAGATTTTTGCCGGCTACTGGCCAGAGCATGCAGACATGTGGCCGGGTATCAATGAGGTTACCAAATATGTCATGAGTAATACTATGGACAAATCAGGTTGGCAAAACTCAGTTTTTCTTAAAAGTGTAGATGACATCAAAAAGCTCAAGAATTCAGAAGGTTCCGACATTCAAGTTCACGGTAGTGGTAACTTGATTCAGACACTGTTCAAGCATGATCTGGTAGATGAACTATGGCTCAAAACTTTCCCAATCACTTTAGGTACTGGTAACCGCTTATTCGGTGAGGGCACTATTCCAGCGGCCTTTACGTTAACAGAGAGTTTGGTTACGCCAAACGGTGTGATCTTCGCCAATTACAAGCGAGCCGGAGAAGTCAAGACAGGTACTGTTGGAGCTTAAGGAGAAATAAAATGAGAAAAGTAGTATTTGGAATTAATATAACGCTCGACGGGGGATGCGATCATACCAACGGGATTGCTGACGATGAATTGCATGAGTACTTCACTGTGCTCTTGCGAAATGCAGACATCGATATTCTCGGACGCAACACCTATCATTTGATGTACCCGTATTGGCATGAGGTCGCAGTGAATCAATCGGAAACAAAAGTAATCAACGAATTTGCCCGCACATTCGATTCAATACCCAAAATAGTCTTCTCAACGACACTGAAAAGTGTGGAGTGGAGCAATACGACGCTCAGGCACTCAAACCTTCAAGAAGAGATCGTGAAATTGAAACAACAGCCTGGTAAAAGTATATCAATAGGTAGTATTAGCATCGCTTCACAACTTACACTGCTTGGTCTTATTGATGAGTACCACTTTGTTATTCATCCGATTGTTGCGGGAAAAGGACCTCGCTTGTTTGAACTGGAAAGTATGAAAGATAATCTGCAACTGAAGCTTGTAGGATCGAAAACATTTCATTCCGGGGTTGTTGCGCTTCATTACAAAAAACATTCACAATAAAAGGAGGTACTAACATGCTTATCATTCGAGAAGTATTCACGGCAAAACCGGGACAAGCATCCAAACTTGCCAAATTATTTAGGAAAGCATTTGGCTCAGATCCCACCGTTCGTGTAATGACCGATATGGTTGGAGATTACAACACGGTCATCGTAGAAGTTCAGGCAAACAGCCTGGCGGAGTTCGAAAAACAAATGGAAGAATACAAATCCGGAAAGCCGGATCCAAAAATGGATCCGAAAGTTGCAGAGGAGATGTCTAAATACACGGAAATGTACTTGACGGGAAGAAGAGAAATTTTTCAGATTGTTGAATAATTTTACCGCTTTTGCCTGAGTGCGTAATTCACAATTCAAAAAAATGAATAGAAAGGAGAAAAGTTTGTTTTGGATTATTCGATCATTTGTTGTGATATTGGTTTTTCTTTCAATTTCGACTGTATTATTTGCTCAAACAAATTGGATGGATAGTGAAATGAAAAAAGATAGCGGTTATGCGCCGGTAAACGGTCTTAATATGTATTACGAAATTTACCAGCCTGGTGCGCACCGGCTTAATAGCGAAATACCATTGGTTTTAATTCACGGCGGCGGTTCAACTATCGAAACAACTTTTGGTTACATACTGCCGAGGCTTACCAAAGATTTTATGGTGATTGCGGTTGAACTTCAAGCACATGGCAGAACAAGTGACCGCGATGCGCCCGAATCTTTTGAACATGATGCCGACGATGTTGCTGCTCTGCTCAAATATCTCAAAATAAACAAAGCAAATTTTTTTGGTTTTAGTAACGGCGGCACAACCACACTCCAAATTACAACTAGACATCCCGAGATGGTTAACAAGATAATAGTTGTTTCTGCTAATTATAAAAGAGATGGATTGATTGACGGCTTTTTTGAAGGTATGCAAAATGCAACCTTGGATAATATGCCTGCACCGCTGAAAGAAGGTTATTTAAAAGTGGCTCCGGATAAAAAGCACATGCAAATAATGTTTGAAAAAGATAAAGAGCGAATGATTGCCTTTAAGGATTTGAGCGACGATGATTTACGATCTATAAAAGCTCCTTCCTTGCTTATGGTTGGAGATCATGATGTTGTGAAGGTAGAACACGTCGTAAAAATGTCGCAATTAATACCCAATGCCCGACTGGCAATTTTACCGGGAACGCATGGTTCTTTTATTGGTGAAATATGCGCTGCAGAAAAGGGCAGCAAAATACCTGAAGCATCAGCCGAGATAATTAAAGAGTTCTTAATGAAATAAAAACATTAAAAGAAAAATAATATTATGAAGTACGCAGCTTTATTACGCCGAAAACCGTTCACCGTATTCTAAAAAAAATGGAAGCTGTCAAATAATAATCACAATCAAATTATTAAAGGAGGATGTATGGAAAAACTACATTTTTCAATTGAGATAAATGCCGCGAAGGAAAAGGTATGGCATTCAATGCTTGATGATAAAACATATAAGCAATGGACGGAACCGTTTGCGCCCGGTTGTTACTATAAAGGAAGTTGGGACAAGGGCAGTAAAATACTTTTTCTCGGACCGGGCGAAAAAGGTGAAATGGGAATGGTAAGCCGGATAAAAGATAATATCCCGTTTCAATTCATTTCTATTGAACACCTTGGCTTTGTTCAGGATGGCAAAGAAGATACTTCAAGCGATGCTGTTAAAAGTTGGGCTGGTGCTTTAGAGAATTATACTTTCAAAGAGAAAAATAACAAAACCGAAGTGGCAGTGGATATTGACGTTAGTGATGAATATAAAGATATGTTTAATGACATGTGGCCAAAGGCATTGCAAAAATTAAAAGAACTCGCAGAATAAAATTCATATAGCGCATAAACGGTTCAAATAAGATTAAATAGCTTACCACTGACTTTGCGCTATCGGATTGTAAAAACATTTTGAATGAGATAAAGAATAGAAGCATGTTTTAATGAACATGTAAAGCCAATCAATAATCAGAAAGGAAATAAAATGGTCGTTGTAAATCCTTACTTGAATTTTCCCGGAACAGCTGAGGAAGCATTTAGCTTTTATAAATCCGTAATGGGAGGAGAATTTATATCCGTAATACGATTCAAAGATACAGCCGAAGCGGGTAGACTACCTGAAAATGAAAAAAATAAAATCATGCACATAGCTATGCCGTTGGGCAAAGGGAATACTTTGATGGCCACAGACGCGCTTGAATCTATGGGACACAAATTAACATCTGGAAATAATTTCCATCTTTCACTTGGAACCGACAGCAAAGAAGAAGCAGATAAAGTTTTTAACGGACTTTCTGCCGGAGGTAAAATTGAATTACCGATGCAAGATATGTTTTGGGGTGATTACTTCGGAATGTTTACGGATAAGTTCGGAATAAACTGGATGATTAGTTATACGCAATCAAAAAACTAATTAAAAACTACTTCGTAGAAGTATCGGTTTAGAGTGCTTCTACGAAGTCTTTCAAAGTAAGATATAAAAATCATATACAAATTCAGTCCCTTACGGTGGATGTCGCATAATTAATTATTTAATCAGAAATAGCCCACGGATGACACGGATTCAACAGATGCTTCGGTACACTCAGCACAGGTTTGCACTGATATATTTTTGATTCATTAATTACGCGCCCCCCCTTACGGCATACTTTACTTTAAAATTATTTTCAACAAGGTTTTCCTTCGCAACTTATAGTGTCACTTTCTCAAACTTCATATGGCACTTAGCACTTGCCGGATTTATGCGAAATAACATTTCTGTCCATTTAATCTGTGTTAATCATAAAAAATCAGTTTTATCTGCGCTCTATTTTTAAACAAAGGGTTGTTTTTGCAGTAGACTGTAATTAATTCACACAATGGATATCTATTAATATAATAATGGAAAATAGGAACTAATTCTTCCTATTTTTGTCAGAGCAAAAACGTTTGGCTATTATCCACAAACCAAATAAATGAGGCGCTTATGAAACTCCGTTCTATTCTTTTATTATTATTTGTTATCACTGTTCCACTTATGGCTCAAGAGAAACATGAAGTCAATTCGGAAGTAAAAGAACTTTCCGAATTCCACGATGTTATTTATACGATTTGGCACACCGCATGGCCGGAAAAAAATATTCAGATGCTTAAAGAATTATTACCAGACGTTGAAAAAGCATACGCAAAAGTTAAAGACGCAAAATTACCCGGAATCTTAAGAGACAAGAAAGGTAAATGGGATGAAGGTTTGAAGAAATTTGGTGCATCTGTTGACGCTTATAAAGACGCCGCTGGTAAAGATAATGGACAAGCTCTTTTGGATGCCGCCGAAAAGATGCACGCTGATTACGAAGGACTTGTTAGAGTAGTGAAACCGGTTCTAAAAGAAGTTGATGCCTTCCATCAAGAACTTTACATGATGTATCACTACTATTCTCCAAACTTTGAATTGGAAAAAATTAAATCATCTGCTGCTGTGTTAAAGGCAAAAATGGATGCAATGATGAGCGCAAAGCTGAGCAAACGTTTGGAGCCGAGACAAGAAAAATTTGATGCGGCAAGAAAAGGATTAATGGAGGCCGTTGTTAATTTGAATGAAGTAGTAGCAAAGAGTACAGATAAAAAAACAATCACAGATGCTGTCGATGGAATGCACACAAAGTATGCGGATTTAGAAAAAGTATTTGATTAATTAATGCGAAAGAGGCTCGTTAAACGAGCCTCTTTTTTAATTACTGCAAGAGTCATTTTCACAACCGCAATGTTTACCGGATTTAACTTTCTCAAATGCCTCTTTCCCTTCATTAAAAGAAAAATAGGCTATTGCCAAAGCTCCAATAGAATCAATTCCACCAAAGCCGGTTAACTCAAAACCTATGCTGGAAGCTAACAAAGCAATAGATAAGTAGAGACAAGTCTTTGTACAGTTGGCATCAGCAATTAAAGCTGCTGAATTAAGTTCCTTTCCGACTTTAAGTTTGTATTTGATTAATACCGACATTGTTACAATCGAAATAGCCGAGATTACAATTCCCCAGAAAGCTGTATCTGGTTTATGATTTGTAATGAGATTATAAATTGAAGAAATGCTTAATCCGGCAGCAAGAATATAGAAGCTGGTTCCGGTAATTTTTAAAGCAGCCTTCTCAAATTCATCTCTATTCTCGTTTCCATTTATTCTTAACCGGCGCAGCATATGCCATATTCCGATGCCGGAAAAAACTTCTACAAATGAATCTACCCCAAAACCGAATAGTGAAAGCGTGTCGTCAGAATAACCGAATGCAACCGAAACCACACCTTCTGCGACATTATAAAAAATTGTTACAAGAGCAAGTATGTTGGCTAAGTGCAGCATACTTGCTTGATTTGAAATTACTTTTTGATCGTTCAATTAATTCCTTTCGCTAAGAAGCATTGTATGATGGTGCAGAGAGCAAAGCTCCAAAACCAACTGTAAACAGATAAATAAACAAGATTATGTAGAGCACGGTTAGAACAAGACCGATTATTATCAAGATCTTAATTATTCTAAAATATTTTCCTTGCAGCTCGAATCCTTGCTTAAGAGAAGCAGCGTTATTTGTCATTTTGTAAATTGAAAACTGCTCCGCCGCTTCACGAATTCTCAGTCCAATTATAATAGTGGGAACGCCAATAAGCGCACCGATAATTGTTAAGCAAGTAAGAACTCCATAGATAATTGTAAACAAACCTACGAAGCGCATATCAGAAGTCATTTTCTCAAAAACATATTGAAACTGACTTGGCGGCTTAAAGGTTTGAGCCGGTTCAGAACTGATATTTAAATCATCAAATTGTTCCATGCAACTACCTCCATTAGTTGATGTGGAGCTGAAGGGATTCGAACCCTCGGCCTATTCGTTGCGAACGAATCGCTCTCCCAACTGAGCTACAGCCCCGAATTGGAAAATCTAAAATTCACACTTACCAAATAACAAAGTTTTATGAATCAATCAAGCTATTTCAGATATTTACAAAATCTTAAACTTTAGTATGCTTTACCGGTTGTGTGAATTAGATTTGGGATGATCGTAAAAGGAAGTGAAAAGCAATTATTCAAAAATATATCTGTGTAAATCATAATAAATCCGTTTGATCCGCGTTCCATTTTTTGATTAAATAATTGCTTTTTACTTCGTAAAGATTAATTCACACAACGGGTATGCTTTATAAACGAATATGACCATATGTTCGTTCAATTTGTTCTTTTTAATGCTTATAGCCAACTTCTCAAAGTTCGGATTATATCCTTTGAGGTTGTGTCTTATTAAACTAACTTTGCATAGTAATTATTTGTAAGGCTTCAGTATCTACAGTTGTTTGCAATTCTTTATAAGATATTCATTCAT
>CAZEDR010000060.1:0-14695 GCA_964510975.1 uncultured Melioribacter sp.
TTCTTTTCATTCTGAACCGCACTTATGAAATATTCCAGTTCCAATTTGAGAGCGTTAATTTCTTTCACTTCAGGCTGCTCATACACAACTAATTTTTTCTTTTCACCAATTCCCATTTCGCCAAAGTTAATGAACGGATTTGCCGGCATCTTTTCCGGATTAACAAGGCGATAAACTTCCGTGGTACCGCTGTTGAAATCGAGAGAAAGATAAGCATCGCGCTGAAACATTCTCATTTTCCTCATTTTCTTCTGTGAGATTCTGCTTGCTGTAACATTTGCTACCGCACCATTCTCAAATTCAATTCTCGCGTTGGCAATATCAATCTGATCCGAAACTACCGCAACGCCGCTCGCGCTAACATTTTTCACTTCGCTATCAATCAAGCTTAGAATAATATCAATATCGTGAATCATTAAATCTAAGACCACAGCAACATCTGTCCCGCGCGGATTAAACTGCGCTAGTCTGTCTGTCTGAACAAATAACGGATTCAATTCATATTTTTCCAGAGCGAGAAGTGCCGGATTGAATCTTTCTATGTGACCAACTTGAAAAACAAGTTTCTTATCATCGGCTTCTTTAACCAACTCTTCGGCTTCCCAAATCTGCGCAGTAATAGGTTTCTCAACAAAAACATGCTTATGTTTTTCAAAAGCTCGTTTAACAACTTTGTAATGTGCACTTGTTGTAGCAACTATATCAACCGCGTCAACTTCTGCAAGAAGCTCATCAAGTTCTTTAAATGCTTTAACACCAAATTCAGATGCAACAAGTTTTGCCCTTTCAAAATCCAGATCATAAATACCAACAAACTCGCACTGCTCAACTTCTTTAAATAATTTTGTGTGGATCTTACCTAGATGACCGGTACCAATAACTCCGGCTTTAATCTTTTTCATAACGCTCCGGTTCTAATTTTTATGAAGCCAATAATTTTATCATAACCGCCCTTCTCCGGCGTATTATAGTAAAGGAAAATAAAATATTCATTGTCCGTCTCGAAGAAATTTCCTTCGAGAATTTCCCAATCTATATTTTGAATTCTATCGCCGTTGATATCTGCCGCAACATATTGATACTCATGAACACCGCGCTTAAGCTGAACTGAAAGATTCATTGTTCCCTTATCATCAAACATTTCAAATTCAGGCAGAACTTTCCAGTCGGAGAAAGCACCAACTAAGAAAATAGGCTTAGTAACATTTTCCGGCGCCTTAAGTTTGAAAACAATGTTCTGGTAATCCGCATTAGCATTTTTGAAATCGAGCAGCAACGATGAGCCGTTATCATCGCGAGATCGTTTCGAGAATAAATCGGATTGATCTACTTCCCCAAACCTTGCGTCGGAAGTAGCTGTTGGATATTTGGAAAGATTTCTTGTATCAATTTGCCGGTACTCATTACCCGGACGCAATACACGAGCGATAAAACTAAATTTTCTTCCGGCATCCCATTCGTAATATCTTTCCTGTGTGTTGGTATTCCGGTCAATTATAATCGGGCTGGAAACCATTCTGTTCTTCACAATTTCAACTTTAGTAACATTTGCAGAGAATAAAGAATCGGGCAGAACAAAACTGGTTTTGATTGCAATGGTTCTTCCAAGATTTGCGTTATCGCCGTAGCTGCCTTGCATTGTTTCCCGGTAGAGTTGGGCGTTTAATTTTACATCTGTATAAAGAACAAAAAACTTCTGAGAAGCATAAACCAAATTTTTGTTCTGAGAATCCGTTATGAAAAACATCCACTTTCCGGAAAATGGCAACTGAACATTATTATTCGGAAATGTTCCGGTATAATGGTAACGGGCTCCTTTAATATTGTTCGGAATTTTATCCATCCACAAATTGTATTCTGTATTGAACAAGGGATTTTGGAGAAACTGATTTTGATAAGGATTCCAGTTATCATCGCAAAAGCGAAATTGAATTATCAGATTGGGAAAAGATGTAGTCTGCACATCAAAATCAATTGTGATAGTTTTTTCCCCATTAGATGTGTAATCAATCATTGGAAATGAAGTTTCATCGCCACTGCCGAAAACACGCAAACTTTTGATTTCTAGCTCGGCACTGCCACCATAGGCAAATACCGGAAATAGGTAAGCTGCACAAAGAATTATTAATAAATTTCTACGCATTTGATCGAATTTAATGGTACGAAAATATTGTAAGTTAATTCTTCTCGCTTGGATTGAAGAAGCAGACCTTCATCGTAAACTTCTTCAAGAGTCCCAGTTTTAAACACTATTTCATAAAATGCCGGGTGTTCGTTTTTTGTAGATGAACCGTAAACCACTCCGTAATTCTCATTCATTGTAATGTTGAGCGTTTTGCCAACATATTTTTGCCAATCCATTTTCATTTTATTGCCTCATTCGGTTGGCTTTTTTGAAATTGCTGTCGAAAAGTATCTAAAAAGGAAGTGTTAATCCAATTGAGGGTTGATTGCTTTTGAGGTAAAAAATTATCCCGGATTTAATTGTGGTCAAGACCAAGTTCAAGAGTAAGATCAAGATTTTTTTTCTTGAACGTGATCTTACTCTTGATCTCAATCTTCTTTTAAGTTTTACTTCTGGTTAACCGTAACATCTCCGCCCGAGGTTTCCAAGCGTAATACCGGACCGCCGCCGTTAAATTCCGCAATAAGTTCGCTTCGTTTAACTTTGGTTGATTTTGAATTAGGGAAATTGCTGTCTATGCTTCCGCCGGTTGTTTCTAAATGCACATTTGCCTTAAAATCAGCCGGTAGTTTTGCTGTTATATCGCCACCGGATGTTTCAGCTTCAATTCCTTTATTAGCGCCCATATATTCAATCACAATATCGCCGCCAGATGTTTCAGCAAAGAGTCTTCCATCTTTCTGCATAACATGAATATCACCGCCGGATGTTTCAGCCTTTACATCTCCCGTTACACCTTTGCAGACAATATCACCGCCGGAGGTTGATAAAAACATATTTCCAGAATGATCTGTAAGATGAATATCGCCGCCGGAAGTCTCTGCATTGACTTTGCCATTGAGTTTTGCAAGAGTAATATCGCCGCCGGAAGTATCAAAGCGGAATCCGCCCGTAATACCCTTCACATAAATGTCTCCGCCCGAAGTTTCTACATGAGCATTGTATTTGGAAGGAACAAAAGCTTCAACTTTTATTCTGATATTGCTTCCGAACCAATTCCAGAATGAATCTCTTTTCTTAATAATTACTCGTACAACATCGCCGTCTTGAAAAACATCATACTTAAGTTTTGAAGCAGCTTTTTCATTGCCAGATACTTTTACATAAACTTCTTGTTTATCCCAGCTTTCAACTTTTACATCAGCGCCGGAGGCATCAACAAAAAAGTTTTGATAATCCTTCATTTGGAATGTCTTTTCCTTCAGCACTTTCAAATCATCCGCATAGGCGAATGTAGAAAGAAATGCCAGAGTTCCCAGAAGCATCATGGCTCTCTTGCTCATTAGTTGATAATTGCTCATATATTTCTCCAAGTTATTCTTGTTTACTGCTAATTTAGACTCGCAGCCTTCCCTTTTAGTTACATTAAGAAAGCAATTTCTTTTACAATATTTTTATATTGAGTTCAATAATTAGGGCAATAATGCTGAAATATTTGATAGTTTTCATCGGTTCCGGTATTGGCGGAGGTTTTCGTTTCTGGCTCTCCTCTTTTATTCATAAATATTATCCTCCATTTTTCCCGCTTGGAACTCTTGTAATAAATATTTTGGGAAGTTTCATTCTCGGCTATATGATTTTCGGATTTGATGAAAAAGAATTAATCAGCCCAACATTAAAACTTTTTATCGGAATCGGGTTTTGTGGCGGGTTTACTACTTTTTCCACTTTTTCCCTTGAAACTTTCAATCTTATTAGAAACTCCGAATTTCTTTTAGCCGGTGTTAATGTTTTTTTAAGCGTAGTAATTTCACTTGCCGGAATTTATTTAGCTTACTTAATTACTAGATAGAGATTTGTTGTCATGCCGAGCAGAGTCGAGGCAGAGTCTGGATTAAAGTTTTCGTCATGCCGAGCGAAGTCGAGGCAGAGTCTGGATTAAAGTTTTCGTCATGCCGAGCAGAGTCGAGGCATGAGGCATAAGAACAAAAGTTGTATAACGAGGTAACTATGAAAATTGAAGGAGATGCAAAACTGCTAAGAATATTTGTCGGTGAAGCCGATAAAATTTCTCACGTTCCGGTTTTTGAAAAAATTGTTTATGAAGCCAGAAGGAATAATCTTGCCGGAGCTACCGCGTACAAAGGAATAATGGGATTCGGTGGAAACAGCCGCATCCATTCTGCAAAGATTCTGCGACTGAGCGAAGATTTGCCTATGGTAATTGAAATTGTTGATGAACAGAAAAAGATTGAAGAGTTTATACCTTTCGTTGAACAAATATTTGAAGAAGCAAACTGCGGCGGACTCATTACAATGGAGAAGGCTGAAATCATTAAATACACGACTAACAAAAAGTGAGTTACAAATTGATTTGGGAGAGTTCATTAGCGCCTACGTTCCTAAGTGCCGGAGTAAAAAAGTGCCGAAGTATATCAGCTAATAAAGCACTAGTAATTCTATTACTTGCTGCATCAACATTGTTTGCGCAGAATGATTACACACTGCGCCAATTTAAAAATGAATCTGTCGATTTTATTAATCAGCCGGGCAAATGGGAAGGAAGCGACTGGCTTAAAATTGGCCTTGCCGGAGCCGCAACTTATCTTGTTATGCAAGCAGATCAAACTGTGCGCGATGATTTTATGAAGGACAGAGGTTTTGTTCAAAGTTTCCCGATTGAAGTCGGAAGATTGTATGGTGAGTTATACACGCCCTTTGTTATAGCCGGCGTGTTTGGATTAAATGGAATTCTAGGCAACGATAAATCCTCAAAAAAAATCGGTTACGAAATAGTTCAAACAACAATTTATGCCGGAGCTATTACAACCGCGTTAAAACTTGCGTTTGGACGCGCCCGCCCTTTTACCGAAAAAGGATCAAAATCATTCGGCGGCTGGTCTTTGCTTGATGATAGTTTTCATTCCCTCCCTTCGGGACACGCTACAATCGCATTTTCAATTTCTACTGTGCTAGCAAAGAATGCAAAATCGGATTTGGTAAAAGTAATCTGCTACATACCCGCAGTGCTTACGGCAATATCACGTGTTTATCAAGATAAACATTGGGCATCCGATGTTTTTCTCGGCGGATTAATTGGTTATTCCGTGGGAAGCTGGGTTACATCCAAACATGAGGAGAATAGTATATTTCAAGCAACTTCTCCGCAGCAGTTATCGATTGTAATACCGCTGAATTAAAATCTATAGCCGATTATAAATCGAAAATGTTTTCGGGATTTTCTTTTTCGAAAGCCCACTTTAACGGATTTCGAGAATGTATTCATGCAATAATACATTGTCCATAAAACATATTACGACCTCATACTCAAATCCCAAAGGTAGATGCCGCATAATTAATGCTTAATAATAAATAGCCCACGGATGACACGGATTTAACTGATTTTCACTGATATATCTTTGATTTATTAATTTATGCGACATCCACCAAAGGAAACGCTGATACTGAAAGATTTTTTAGGACGTTCAAAGAAGAAATTATTTGGACACGTGATTATGATAGGTTCGATGAAGCAAAAAAAGTCAGTTGAAAATTTTATTGAGTTTTATAACAAGTACTATCCACATTCAACTCTTGGTTACATTAGACCGCTAGATTTTTGAAAAACAAAATATTTATTCAAAGGTAGCTTAAAATGTCTCTACTCATTTTTCACATAATGTGTCTTGATGTTGGCAGTGCATTACAATTATACAGTTAGTTATTCACAACTAAATCTATGAATTCTATTTCTCCTTTCTTATTTATTTCCAGAGCCTCATTGACATCAGCTAAAATGTAACTACTGTTTGATGGATGTAATACTAATTTTAACTGTGTATTTGGCGGTATTGGAACATTTGAGAGAAAATAGAGTAGTCTTTTCTCTTCCGTTTGAAGAATACGGACAAGATATTTCTGTTCAGGATCTGCAAAACTTATTGAATTTGCTTTCTTTTCTAGAGTTGCTGATGCAGCAGCTAGTCTTAGTCCGGTTTCTGTAAGAGTTGAAATCCAAGTTGGTAATAATTTAATTGTAGCAGATAAACTACCGAAACGCTTCTCAATCTTTGATTTCAATTGTTCTGTTTCTTCTGCCGAAATTGGATTCTTGAATGATTGATAAAAATCAATCACAGAACTAAACTTATCTAGATTTGCATTAATGTAATCCGTTTTATCAACAGAAAGAGTTTCCGGGTGGTGGACAAAGTAAAAAATATCTTCTTCTGTTATTTGCACTTGATTATTCATCTGTTCCTTTCTACAACAATGATTTATTTATTAACACTAAGTAAAGAGATTTTACATCCTATTGGAAAAGTTGTTTTCAAGGTGCTTTGAACCAACGTGTTCACCCGACAATAGTAATTCTTTAGTAAAAAAAAAGAACACAGATTTAACGGATAGATTATGACCCGCCTTGCCGGACGGGCAGGTTTCCGCTGATAACTTTTGAATAATTACTGTTGTCTTCATTCTTCTACTACCTCAATCCCGATATAGCAATGAGCATAGATGTTCTCTGTATTGTCCCTAAAGGGACTTTGGTTTATTTGGTATTCTTTACTTATAGATATTTTATCCCTACGGGATTTTTAGCTCCGTTAGGAGCGACATATCTATAGAATAATGAACACACAATATTTGTTAAGTCCCTTTGGAGGATGTCGCATAATTAATTATTTAATCAGAAATAGCCCGCGGATGACGCGGATTTAACAGATTTACACTGATATATTTTTGATCATTAATTATGCGACACCCACCTTTGGGGACGGTATAAAACGATTCACCAATTGGGTGCATTTTATTACTCATTAAATCCATTATTATGTTAATATTTTCTCTCCTAGTATTTCCTATATCGGGATTGAGGGTACTATTGCAATCCAATTTACAAAAGGGATTTATGTTCTGTTTCTAAACGAACAGCAATTTCTTTTTTTAGTACCCGAATCAGATAATCCAGAATAGAGTGGTACTTTTTATAAAAAGAATCTTTGCTCAAATCTGCTATGTTATCTTTGAGATATTCGAATAACTCCGCTGATATACCGCCATTAGTTAAATCGGCACTGATTGCAACCAACGCTTTTTTGAATGCCGCTGATTCCACTTGTGTAAGCTTATGGCTATACGAAGTATTCAGTTTGTTAAGTGTGGAATACAGTGCATTAGAAACAAGTGTTTGAATATCCAGCCTTTCCTCGTGAATCTCACTAAAGCTTGCGGGATTCAGATTACCATCAGAAAGAATAACGTGCTTCAGCCTTTTCACTAAAGCGTTTAGAGGAATGGCTTGTGTGTATGCAGCTTCTTTTAAGTGTGTAAAAAGATTTGCAACAACCGTTTTGGTTTTACCAAAGAAATGTGAGTCGGGAATTCTGTCGAACTCATCAATCGGAATAAGTGTAATTGCTTCGTCGAATATGCCTTTGCAAATATACACAGTGCCAAAGCGGGTTTGCTTATTGTAGCCTTCCCTCTCAATTATAAATTCTACCGAATCATGAATCTTTGCAAAGAATGGATCAGCATCTTTGTAAATGTGAATCAGTTCTTGCTCTACTCTGTTTACAACAATCTTATTTAGGAAATACTGTACTTGAGGCTCTGTTTCTATTGGCGTGTGCCAATCTCTATATGATTTAATTATACCAATTTCTTTTGTGGTTTGGTTTTCTATAAAAAGCGGAGTGATTGCATCCATAGCAATATCTGCAAACGTATAGCCGAGATTAAGAAATTTATTTCTATCCGATTGATATTTTGAATTGAGAAACTTGAGAGCGATTTGGGAAGATAAATAAATAATTTCTTTTAGATTATTCTGATTTGAATGTTCTGATAAAAGTGATTTGAGATTAGAGTACAATTGAAATCCTACAATAAAAATATAGAGGTTCTTTCATCTTTCATAGAGAACTTTACCTTCAAGATGAGCATACCGGGCAATTGTACCGGCAATAGATTTATCCCGTTCAAATTCTTCTGTAGAAAGAATAATAATATCTCTGGCGTAGTTTAAACCGCGTAATTCCCTATCCATTGCAAGCATTAATTTTCTACGGCTGCCATTTGGATTTGTAAGCACTAATAAATCAACATCGCTGAACTTATCAGCTTGTTCTCTTGCTTGCGAGCCAAATAAAATTACTTTATCCGGATCAAACTTTTGGGAGAGACGGGTTTTAATAAAATCTAATTCTTTTTGTGATAACATGTCAATTAGTATATCCTTTCGATTTCATGCTGCAATAACGGGATGGTCAATTTTCTTACGTGCGTATAGAAGTGAAGCGGTCAAATCTTCCGTTTCTAAATCGGGAAGCTCTTTCAGAATTTGTTCTGCGCTCAATCCGGCAGCGAATAGATCTAAAACATCAACTACTCTTATTCTCATTCCTCTAATGCAAGGTCTGCCGCCGCACTGATTGGGATTTATCGTAATTCTTTCTGTTAGCTTTTCCATAGACTATAATTTTTGTTTCTAATCTATTTAATAAATGCACTCAAAGCAACTTAGAAAGTAGCTATAAAAGTATCTAACACCCTTTTACGTTTCGGCTACGTTGAGCAAGAGGTGCTACTGTATAGTATATTTTTGAAAAAAATTACCAAATATTTCCAATAGAGAGAAGAGTTGGTTTACTAAATATATAAGAAAAGCATGAGGGTGTGGAACAACGTTTTAGTATAGATAGGTGTTCATGTTTTGTCCAGGCTGTAGCATTATGGAATAATTCTAAATTAACAATAAGGAAATCTTATGAGTAGAAAAATCTTTTTTCTATTGATAGTCACTTTCATATTAAGTATTGCGTCAGCATGTAATAAGGAAAATCCAGTTGAACCGGGGTCTGAATTAATAGGCCAATGGGAGCTATCTTATATTCATCTAATTATGGGACAGGATAAACTCAGTTACACTCCACAACAAGCTAATCTAATGATACGTTTCAGCGTGAAAAATGATAAAACTTTTTCACTAATTATCATTAATCCACCAGGTACCACAAACGATAGTGGTTCATGGAGTATTTCGTCTAATCATTTACTTGTAAAATATACAGATGGAAGAAATATGGATCTCATTTACGAAGTGGTTGATAATAAACTAGTACTAAAAGGAGACTATGAATTTTCACCGGGGATGAAGACACCGGCAGAATTAATGTTTTTGAAGAACTAGTTTTTCATTTTATTAATAAAAAAAATGGGTCAATCAAGTTTAATAATATGCCCTATAATTTTTTCACAAAGCAACAATGGTAATTACAAACTCAATGCAATTAATTCAAAAGGAGAAAAAATGAAAAAACTAATACTATTAGCTTATTTGGTTATGTCACCATTTATTTTTTCACAAATACGTGCACACTGGACATTTACAGAGACGTCGGGTTCGTCTTTGCTAGACCAGAGTGGGAATGGCAAGCATGGTCAAATATATGGAGCAACATGGCAGCAAACTAATGGGCTAAGAGGTCTCTCGTTTAATGGCGTTAACAATTACATATCAGTTCCTCATAACTCTATTTTTAATTTCGGGACTGGAGATTTTACTTTGGAGGTTCAGTTTAAGACAAGCGTAATCCCCACATATAGTTGGTCTGCGATTTTTAGTAAGCACAACACAGCGAACTGGCATGATAAAGAAATATTTCTAGGCATTGCCGGAAATACTGGGTTACCATTTATTAGCTTATCGGATGGGAACGGATATTTCGAAACAGCCTATGGATTATCTAATGTATGTGATGGAGTATTTCACACAGTACGTGGAGTTCGACAAGGAAATCAATTAAGGCTTTATGTAGATGGAAAGTTACAGCAAATTGTTTCAGCCAGCATTAATCCTGATAGTAATAATCCGATCAATATTGGCAGAAGTAGTTATAATAATGGGCAAGGATATTTTAATGGTATCATTTGTAATATTTCTTTATGGAATACGGGGACTATAATTACATCCTACTATAATAAAATTGCAGAACTCCCATCGGAATTTGCCCTTAAGCAGAATTATCCAAATCCATTTAACCCAACTACTACCATACAGTATCAAATTCCAGAAAGATGCTTTGTCTCCTTGAGAATTGTAGATGCTTTAGGAAAAGAAATTGGCGAGTTAGTAAATGAGGATAAAAATCCCGGCTCGTATGTTGTTCGTTTTAACGGCTCAAATCTGTCTAGTGGAGTTTATTTCTACCAAATACGTGCGGGAAGTTTTGTTGAAACCAAGAAATTATTGCTGACGAAATAACTGAGGGTATTATTTCGTTGATAACCAGAGCCGCTATTTTGCGGCTCTTTTATTTCTCCATTCATCTATTGGAATAAAACTCTTTCCGTCCCATGCCGAGATTTGCTTTCTTAATAATTCCCGGTATTCTCTTGTATCGGTAAAAGGTTTTTTCAAAAGCCCAAGTGTTACCAAAGAATCGCGTGTATATCTAAACTCATTACCAATGGCAAATGTGAAATTATTACGCAAGTAGTCATAGGTAATGAACATTACCTTACTTCTGTCAGCACCGGCGATTGCAAAGAAACGAATTAATCCAAGTTCATCATTTCGTATGATTCCTCTTACTCTTAATGCTAAGCCGCCTTTATTCATGTAATCATCATAATCTGTATTAGGGAATAAAAACAAACCTCTTAGATTGGCAATTGGAAAGTTAAACAGTTTGTACTCGCTTGTAGTTGGTATTTGACCATACAACATATCAATTCCGGTTATGAATAATTCAGCTTGCCGAAAACCATTATTCAGAGCAATACTAACAATCTCGTTTACATTATCCTTATCTATGTCAAACAATCTTGCATCCACGAAATGACCGCTGTTCCAAAGTGTATCCCCGATTATTTTATTGTTCTTCAAATCAAAAATAAAAAGAGATGACGCATAAGAATCACGATTAATAGCAGCTATCAGTATACATTTTGAATTGTGAGAAGTTAGTGTATCATACAAGTGAAACCCATAAGGAGGAGCCATTATTTCTCTTTGCGAATTAACAGTATGATTGAAAGAGAAATGACTGATAAGGTTGCCTTTGTTATTTAGTACTACTAATGCTTCTGTTAAATAAGTTTCTGAGAATGATGATACCGGACTATTACTATACAAGACTTCATTAATTCCATCGTTGTCAATATCAATAATTCTAATCTGTGTTTCGAAATACGCCGGATTGCTTTGAAGATATTCAAAAGTTGATGAATTGATTTTGATACTCCAAAGAACTTTATCATTCTTGTTACAAATAGAGTACCCTCGGGATGTTAGATTAATCTTTGCCGGATTATCATCATACTCTCTTAAGTAAAAAAACGTGAGGATTAAGATTATGAGCAAGAGCAAGAATGAAGTGAAGCGATTTCTTTTAATTCCTCTAGCCGCTCTGGCAATTGGAAACTGTTTTTTAATATCCACCAAACTTCTTCTGTCGAGCAACTCGGTTATACTTTCAACCGGAACAAGATTAAGATTCCGGTTTGGATATTGCTTTTTTAATTCAAGCAGTTTTTCTCTCGCTTTTGAATCGTCAGCTTTGGGAATGATAAAGTGTTCTATCGGAGAATAAAAAACTATTTCAACTTTGTTTTGAATGTGATTGCCCAAAATTGGAATGATGTTGCCGTTAGCTTCAATGCCACCAGTAGAAGTTATGTTTTCTTTTATATGAACGAGGTAAGGAAGATTATAGAATTTCGTTAGCTCTTCGATAAATCCAACAGTTAGAGCAATGCCAAGTGAATTCCCCTCGTAGCAAGCCGAACGGTTTTCAAAATAGATTATTACTTCGTGATGCGATTTTATTTTTCCATAATTATCGGCTAAATATTTCAATGCAAAATAAAAGCTCGTCTTAATTTGCAGCTCTAAAAGTTCATCCATCTTCTGCTGAGACGGAATTACAAGGAATGAATCAGCCGTCTTCGCTTTGCTAATCTTAATCTGAACAGATTCCAGAATTCCTAAAGTTTTTTCGGATTGCTGGTTATTACTTCTCTCAATGAGCGGGAATGATATACGTGGTGAAACTGCGGTTGTCTTTCCTTCTAAAACAGATATTAGAATTTTCAGATTACCAGCGAGCTCCTTTGTTAATCGGGTAAGTTCGCTTTTCTTCTCTCGAGATGTGCAGTTAAATGCTAATTTGTCCGCAAGCCAAATTACCGATTGTGTTAGTTCTGGAGTTTGGTAAAACGTGTTAAAGATTTAACTCTGCAATAAAATCATCAAGAAATTCATCAGAATAAGCATCGAAAATAATCTGGTTATTTGATTCAATTAGAATTTTATAGAAATCAAATAACTGCCAAAACCTATTTCTGCCAAAAGAGTGAGGAAAGGAAATAAGTAATTCTATTCTCTTTTGTTCTATAGTAAAAGGATTCATTAGTCGTCAATTGAATTAATTGCAAGTTAAGTAAAATGTTGAAAAAATGAGAGCAGTGCCAAGCAAATGAAAAGGAACGGAGTGACATTTTGGCGAGTTTGATGTACCACTAAGGTTTTTCCTCGGTTCAACATATAAGCGCGGATTAGTTTACAGCAGGCAGGTGGTGTGCTAGGTAATTTTTCTCAAAGTAGAATTACAGATGAACTTGACGAAAGAAGCAGTAACTTATAATGGGCTTAAAAAGTTTATTGCAAGATGAAAAATGTTTTCTGTTTTTCAACTCCAATAAACTATTTCCCCCCTATTTAATCGATTCAAAATTTCTTTTCATTTTGGGCCAAAATATTTGCAACTTATACTTAAGAACATAAATCAGCTGAAGCAACATTCAATATTTGTCTTAATGGCGAACCTGAAACTATGAAGGTAACTGTAACAAGAAAAAATATAAAACTTAGTCCCGATCCCAGCAGGGTAATTGCCCGCTTTCTTGATATTAGTGATGAAAGAAAAATGGAAGTAATCAGAAAAGTGCTGGATATGACCGAGGATGAAGTAAATATAACATTAAGCAGATTATTGAGAGGTTATTCTAAGCGTCACAGAAATATTTCCATGATATTCGAAACACATTTTAATAAACTTGACCACCTGCTTAAATATTTAGGGATTATGTATGAGAATGTTAGCCAATCGCAAAAAGTATTAATTGGGGCATATTTCACTTATGAATACTCTATAGAATCAGCCGCTTTTTTTAACCCGTCTGTTGTTAAAGATCCCGATCAATCCGGATTAGGACCGAATGAACAAAGAGTAATTTTTAGTTTCAGAGCAACCGGCGAAGGGCATATTTCTTCTATAGTTTTTCGTTCAGCTGTAATTGATAAAAATGACAATCTGATTATAGAACCTGTTGGTAAAATGCTTGCTGAAGCTGAAAGAATAACAATGAATTTTTATGACAAAGAATCATTTATCAATAAGCTAGTTGAGATGGGTGATTTTAAGAATAATATTTTTGCAGTTTTAGTTTTAGAAAAATTAAGAGACAATTTTACTTATGGCCAATTAAAAAAAGCTGTTGATGAAATAAGAAGTGCACATCAGCTTTCTGCTGATAAAGAATTAATTACTAATCAAATGATGTGGCTGGCTTCATCGCACTACGAAATTAAATTTTCACTTGATTCGGCAATTTCTGAGCGAGTAATTTTTCCAATTTCTGAGACTGAAATAAAAGGTATTGAAGATGCACGCTTCGTTAAATTCACAGATGATGATGGTGAAGTTACTTACTTTGGTACTTATACTGCATATAATGGCGAGACCATTATGCCAAAGTTATTAGAGAGCAAAGATTTCTATCACTTTAAAGCATTACCCATTCACGGCGAAATTGCCCAGAACAAAGGAATGGCATTGTTCCCCAGAAAGATCAATGGTAGATATGCTATGTTATGCAGAATAGATGGAGTAAATAATTTTATTTCTTATTCAGATTCAATCAATATTTGGCGCGAAGCTAAACTTATTCAAGAACCAAAATATCCGTGGGAATTGGTACAGGTTGGAAATTGCGGTTCACCTATTGAAACAGAAGAAGGATGGCTGGTAATTACGCATGGAGTTGGCCCAATGCGGGAATATGCACTTGGTGCTTCATTATATGATCTTGATAATCCCGAAAAAGAAATTGGTAGACTAAACGCACCTTTATTATCTCCAAATGCAGAAGAGAGGGAAGGTTATGTTCCTAATGTTGTTTACTCTTGCGGTTCAATTTTACATAATGGTCATTTGATCATTCCTTATGCTATGTCGGACCATGCATCAACATACGCCTCAGTTAATCTAAATGAACTGCTGGAGGAACTCAAAAGCTCAAAATAGCACAGATTGATAATTACTCATTTTTGTCCCGGTTCAAAATCTCATCTGTAAATAAAACTGTCATTTTTATTCAAATAAACCCTATTAAAAGTAAAAACCTAGAGAACAGCCTTATTTTTGCTATAATCAAAGTTTTATTTTACTCAGGGGAAAAATTATTAGTCTCGTTCAAAGGAACTAAATTCTCAATAAAAAGTTTGGAAAGACTATTAACTTCGCCCGAATTACATTATCAGAACAAATCAGTGGTTTTACT
>CAZEDR010000061.1:0-6535 GCA_964510975.1 uncultured Melioribacter sp.
ACTCCTATTCCGGCAATGGCTCCAACCGCAAAAGCAAGCAGACCGGTTTATTTAGAACCATCACAAATTCAGAAAAAGCAAATTGTTCTGAACATAGACAAATCGCAATTAGATAGGCAACATGATTTTGAAAATTCTCAAGGGAGAAGAGTAAACCAAAACCGGCTTAGGATAACAAGAGAAGATCGCATTGCAATTATGAATGACACAAACCAATTTAGAACTCCAAACTATGGTTCCCGCGATGTTTTTACTAAGTCTCAGCAAAGACTGCCAGATATGAATCTGTTCAACTATTATTCGGATCGGTCAGACTCCGAATTCATTTCGCTTACAGCATAATTAAAATTTTGAAGGGCCTTGAGCCCTTCTTCTTTTAATTTGGTGCAGTTGATTCAATTCGCTATTTTTAATTATGGAACTTATCCCAATCATACAACTTGTTTTAACAATAGTGGCCTCTTTAGCGGCGGCTACGTTGATTATCTCTTACGTTGCATTCAAAATAAGGCAAAAGAGAAACCCGGAAGAGGTTTATTCGAAACAAACACAACAACATATGGAACCAAGTTTTGTTGGTAAAAGCATTAGAAGAATAACAGGAATTACAAAAGAGATTATCCCCTTACAATCACCTATTCAACCAAAACAGGAAAAAGCTAGACCCAAAACAAAATATCCGGCACCAGTTCCGCCAAAATCAAAACCACGTAGAGAAAGTATAAAGCCTAGAAGAATTGAAGTAGTTAACAATTTGCCGAATTCTAGTCCAAACACAGCTGGTTATCAACCAAGCATAAAAAACAGAGAGAATGCCGATTTAAATTCTTTGGGTGACGATATTCTGAATAAATATGTAGATAACGAAGATCAAAATCTTTTTACGCTTAAGACCAACAAGAAAGAATCTAAATAGCTGACAGAATCATTTCCATCTTTCCGACATCAAATAGTAAATTAAAGGAAATCATCATGATTGAAAAATCAATTCAAATAAATGGAATGAGCTGTAACCATTGTGTAATGGCTGTTAAAAAAGAATTATCAAAACTAAATCTCGAATCTTCAGAAGTTACAATTGGCAGCGCCAAAATTTTATTTGATGAGTCAAAGGCTACTGAATCTCAAATTGAAGATGCAATTAAAGAAGCCGGATTCGAAGTAATAAAATGAAATCATATTCATTTCCAGTAGAGGGAATGACTTGTGCGAGCTGCGTTACTCGTGTAGAAAAAATAATTAGCAAGTTTGATGGAATTGAAAACGTAGCGGTCAATCTTGCGACTGAACAAGTTACTTTTCAGTCGGTTACTGAAGCTGATGTTTCTTCAATTGCTTCAGCAGTTGAAGAATATGGTTACAAATTAAAAGTTGAACCTAAAGTTCATAAATCTCTACCAGCTGCCTCCTCCAACTCTCAAGAGAACGATTCGTTTTACCTAAATCTTAAGAAAGATTTTACTCTTGCGTTAGTATTGACACTGCCGGTATTTTTAATCAGCATGTTAATGGATTATGAAGCATTCCATCATAACTGGCCATTTTCTGATGATTACACTCATAAGATTCTGCTAATTCTCACAACACCAATAATTTTCATTTCCGGTAAAAGATTTTTTACGGTCTTCGCTAAAAACCTTCGTCATTTTTCGTTCGAAATGAACTCGCTTGTTGCAATTGGAACTGCGGCAGCATATGGATACAGCGTACTTGCAACTCTCTTCCCCTCCGAGTTTTCTCTAAATGGGAAAATTCCTCACGTGTACTTTGAAACTGCCGGAGTAATAATCACATTGATTCTTATGGGCAAAATGCTCGAGTATAGAGCAAAACAAAAAACAAATGAATCAGTTAAAAAGCTTTTGGAGTTGCAGCCGCTTACCACAAAAATTCTTGTTAATGGAATTGAAAAAGAAATAGCCCTTGAAGAATTGTCAAAGGGAGATGTTGTTGTTATCCGTCCGGGAGAAAAAATTCCGGCGGATGGAGTTATAGTTAGCGGATCATCATCTTTGGATGAATCTATGATTACCGGCGAAAGTATGCCGGTTGAAAAAATTATTGGGTCAAAAATAATTGGTGGAACAATTAACAAAACCGGCTCTTTTAATTTTGCGGTTAATGAAGTCGGTGACAATACAATTCTTTCACAAATCATCAGATTGGTTGAACAAGCCCAGGCATCTAAACCGCCGATACAGAAGCTGGTAGATAAAGTTGCGGCTATATTTGTCCCGGTAGTTTTGATCATTGCTATATTAACTTTTCTGGGATGGTTAATATTTGGCAGCGAAAATAATTTTATAACAGCTCTTGTTAATTTTGTTGCAGTGTTAATAGTCGCTTGCCCATGCGCTTTAGGTTTAGCAACTCCAACAGCAATTATAGTAGGAACCGGTATGGGCGCTTCAAATGGAATTTTAATTCGTGACGGAGAAAGTTTAGAGTCTGCACAGAACATTTCAACAATTGTATTTGATAAAACTGGAACACTGACAGAGGGAAAACCTACGGTAAGTGGTATAGTTTGTTTAGATGTAGACGAAAAATATCTTTTACAACTTGCGGCTTCACTCGAAAGTAAATCCGAACATCCTTTGGCTTCTGCGATTGTTGAGAGCGCAAAGTCAAAAAATATTGATTTGATCGAGCTAGAAAGTTTTGAAAGTAAACCCGGTTTTGGGTTGATTGGAATAATTGAAGACAAACCGATTTTAGTTGGAAACAAAAAGCTGCTAATGGAGTATTCTGTTAATTCAAATACCGCTGAAGCAAACAACGAAGAAAAAGCTCATCAAGGTAAAACTATCATTTACGTAGCCGTTGATTCAGCATTGAAGGGATTAATAATTATTGAAGATCAACTGAAATTATCTTCTGTGGATGCAATCAAAGATTTGAAAAAGATGAAGATAAAAACCGTAATGTTAACCGGTGATAATTTTAGTACTGCAACCGCAATAGCCGAAAGAGTTGGTATTGATGAATTCCATGCGGAAATTCTACCGGAAGAAAAAGCAAAAGTAGTGAAAGAGCTTCAAAGCAAATCTGAGATTGTCGCAATGGTTGGTGACGGAATAAACGATGCACCCGCACTTGCTCAAGCAAATGTTGGAATTGCAATTGGAACGGGGACAGATGTCGCGATCGAAACTTCGCAAATTACTTTGGTGAAGGGAGACCTAAGAAGTGTTGCTAAGGCAATTAATCTTTCTAAACAAACATTGAAGACAATTAAACAAAACTTATTCTGGGCATTTTTCTATAATTTAATATTGATTCCACTTGCGGCTTCCGGATTATTGAACCCAATGATAGCAGCACTAGCAATGTCGTTGAGTTCGGTTTCAGTTGTTACAAATTCATTACGGTTAAAACGTACAAAAATTTAGAGAGCTCAATCAACTCATTTCTTGGGTAATCTTTCCAAATAGCTACTTGTGCTTAAAAGTGCAAAGCGGTCTTTACGGCGAAGTTCTTCAATCGATTCACAATTCAAATAACTCATAGAGCTTTTTAAGCCGTCCGAAATCGCGTTAATAACATTTCTTACCGGTCCTTTGTAAGGAACCATTGTCTCTTCACCTTCTATAAACTCACTTTTCATTTTTACGCCGAAGGATGCGGAGCCTCTGTACTTCTTCCAGAGCTGATCGCTGTATTTGATTACTTCGCCCGGAGTTTCTTTTGTTCCGGCCAGCATTCTTCCCAGCATAACAACATCAGCACCGGCAGAAATTGCCTTTGCAACATCGCCAGGAGATTTTATGCCGCCATCGGCAATAAGGGCAATATTCAGTTTTTGTTCTTGGCGTGTAAAATAAACGTCCAGCAATGAAGAAACTTGTCCAATTCCAATTCCGGTTTGTATTGAAGTTGTGCACATACTTCCACCGCCAATTCCTATTCTTACAGCATCTGCGCCGGCATTAACTAAATGAGATAATGTAGTTCCACCGGCAACATTCCCTAAAATCACTTTCACATTATATTTCTTTTTGATCTCTTCACATTTGTTCAATACGTGAGCATTATTCGCATTTGCGGTATCAATACAGACCAGCATTTTCTTCTCCGCAATTCTTTCAAGTAATTCATCATCTGCTGTTAAACTTACCGAAACAGCTTGTATGCCATCACTCGAATTTTCATCCTTAAATAGTTCTTTTAGAGAAGAGTCAAATCGGTTTACAATACCAATACAACCGAGCGAAAATAGTTCGCGCGCCATCTCTATTCCGCAAACAGAATCCATTGGGCTAGCAAGTACCGGAACGGCTAATTCTTCACCAAGAAAAGTAGATTTTATATTTACTTCTGAACGGCTTTTTACACGTGAGATTTCTGTTGGAATTAAACTGATGTCATCGTAAGTAAGAGATAACGAATTATTATTAAGGTCACTCTTTGAATAGATTTTCATGATTTTTCCTTGAGTATGATTTTCCGGTTTGGAAGTTAGTTTATGATTTCTACTTCTTCAAACATTGGGAAAAATTTAATGATTTGATGAATGGATTCCTTTTTCTAACTTTGGCGAAATTTTTTTCGAACGAGGACTAATGACACAAACTGAACCAGCTAAATCAACCGGGTGGAGGTTTCCAAAAGATTTTTGGATTGCAAATGTAATGGAGCTTTTTGAACGTGCAGCTTATTACAGTTTTTTTATTGTGCTAACGTTGTATTTAACAAACATAGTCGGTTTTAGCGATAAAGAAACCGGAGTAATTGCCGGTGTGTTTTACGCGGGCATATTTTTCTTTACACCATTTATGGGCGCGGCTGCCGATAAAATTGGATTCAGAAACGGAATGCTAACGACGTTCACTTTACTTACAATCGGCTATTTAGCACTAGCACTTTTTCATTCAAAGCTAATTGTACTTTTCTTTTTGCTTATAGTAATGGCTGGCGCTTCATTCATAAAACCGCTAATTACCGGAACGGTTGCAAAAACAACAACGACCGACAATCGTGCTCGTGGTTATTCTCTTTTCTACTGGATTGTAAATATCGGAGCGTTCAGCGGGAAAACTTTTGTGCCTTATATACGCCAAGGACTTGGATTAGAAAACGTTTATTTCTTTTCATCTGCAATGGCATTGTTTGCCTTAGTATTTGCTTTCTTTTTTTACAATCCACAAAACTTTGCCGGCGAGAAAAAAACAGTAAAACAGATTTCAGAAACACTTATCAAGGTGATCAAGAAACCTCGCTTAGTATTTTTAATCCTCATCGTTTCCGGATTTTGGATTACTCAAGGGCAATTATATGCTTCGATGCCAAAGTATGTAATTAGATTACTTGGAGAGAGCGCTAAACCGGAATGGCTCGCAAATGTTAATCCGTTGATTGTTGTACTTTTAGTTGTATTGATAACTCAGTTAATGAAAAATTGGAAAGCTGTGAATTCAATTTTAATTGGTATGATGATAATGCCGTTTTCCGCATTTGCAATGTCGCTGGGGCAAAGTTTTGAAGGCTCATCCGGCAATTTAATATCAATATTCGGAATGATATCGCTTCACCCGCTTACTTTAATGATGATTATTGGAATTGGTATTCAAGGATTAGCCGAATGTTTTATCTCTCCCCGCTACTTAGAATATTTTTCTTTGCAAGCACCAAAAGGTGAAGAAGGGATTTATCTCGGCTTTAGTCATCTTTATAATTTCGTTTCTGCGCTTGCCGGATTTATACTAAGCGGATTTTTACTAGATGCCTACTGCCCCGATCCAAAAACACTGCCCGCCGGACTAACAGAAGCTCAACGAGCAGTTTATTATCAAGATGCTCACATGATCTGGTATTACTTTTTAGCAATCGGATTAGTAGCGGTTGTCGCGCTAATCAGCTTTAAAGTAATTACAGAAAGAATCGATAAAGCTAAAGCAGCAAATTAATCGCGAATTTCTATTTGAGCATCGTTGGAAACGACGATGCTCTTATGAAATGGAAGCGAGTGATTTCCATTCTTATTAGCACAGATAATTCTTAGTGGATAAGTTCCATTAGTCAATTGTTCCAATTCAACTTTTAGAATATTTGTACTCTTATCAAATGCATATTCAATTTCTTGCTTATTGAAAAAGACACTAATCATTTTATGATTGATTCCGCTTTGATCTTCTAGTAGAAACGAAAGTGATAACTTATTCGAGTCTAATTTAGTACTATCTGTTAAAGCAAAGATTTTAGGAATTCCGGCTTGAAAATACTTTGCTAATCCTCTGAATATTCCCCATGCTTGAATCTGGTTGAAATCCTCATTGTTCAGTCTCATCTCTTCAAGCCGGCTGGTGTGGAAGCCGCCTTCAATTAAAACTGCCGGAATTTTTGTCTTACGCAAAACAGAAAACCCCTCTCCCGGATAAATATTATAATCTGAATAAGTACCGTCAAAAGAACCTAGCCCAACCGGATTTCCCATTACATAAGAAAGATCCCTTTCAATATATCTTGCCATATCTTGATTACACGGTTCATATTCATAATCTATCTGTTTTGCATGATAATAAACAGAAGTGTAGTT
>CAZEDR010000061.1:6545-14641 GCA_964510975.1 uncultured Melioribacter sp.
TAATCATCCTCTGTCTTGCCCGGCGCATTGTGATGAACACTAATAAATAAATCGGCACCGCTATTATTTGCTAAAACAGAACGATAGCCAAGATCAACAGTAGCATCCTTATCTCTAGAAATTAAAACATTAACACCGGCTTGTTCTAAATATTTTTTCAATGCTAATGATACACGTAGGTTTACATCAGCTTCAATTACAAGCTTATCATGACTTGTATTTCTTCTATCTTCTCCACCGTGACCGGGATCGAGAAATATTTTCTTGCCAGCTAAGAATTGGGAGTATTCAGAAATTGTTTTTTCGCGAACCGCAGTATCTTTCCAATCAAGCGGATATTCAAACAAAGGAAATTCTTTAGTTGATGAACATGCCGTAAATATTATAACAAATAGAAATGCTGAGCTAATACTTATGAAATTGATTTTACGCATATGTTTCCTTCCATTGCATATTGGCATTGTGGACAGTGATTATAGTTGGGCGTGAATTTAAACAAATTCATGTTTTGAATTGCCGTATTTATTATGTAACCAAATTCAGTCAATTCACTTTTTCCTAATTTTATTTGGATTAATTCATCCGGATGCTTTATAAAAACTAGTCTTAGCTCGAATTCAGACACATCCATATACAATTTCGATAAGATGTAAGCGTAGAACTTCAACTGGGGGAAATAATTTTCAGCTCTGCCAATAAGTTTTTCTTTTTCCACCGAGTCGGTTTTATAATCAACAACAATTAGTTTACCATCCTCAACTATCAACTTATCAATTATCCCGTATAGGTAAAAATCATTTTCTTCACAATAAACTTCGTACTCATTTTCAAATACAGAATACTTGTTTAGTTGGCTATAAGCCTCCGAATTGTAAAATTTTAAGATATCATTTCTAATTTGTGTTGTTAGTTTTGCACTTTCAGTATTCTGTTCGGCAAGTAAACTAGCCAAAATATAGTCATCAAGTTTTTCTTCGCTAACATTTTCGCTTAAGCATTTATGAATGATTCGTCCGCGAAGCTGAGCAAATTGCTTTGTAAAATCTTCATCTTCAGTTGGGTGAAATTCATATTCATTTTCCAGCCGTTTTACAAGATTAACAATTGGCAGATAACCAATATCATACGTTAACTCGTACTTTACCGGGCACTGAGTGTACATCGAAATTTTAGTGGCCGAAATAATTTCATGTTTCGGAATATCACCGATCGTGATATTCCTTAACACTTTATCAAAAACAACCTTTTCATCTATAACGTGCTCATTTAGTATTTCTTCAATTCTATCTGAAACCAAAATATTTAATTCAACTCTCTTCTTCTCATTCATGAAAGAATCGTTTTTCGGTATTATGAATTCAACTTCATCCGCCAAATAAATATTCTTTTCCCGAAAATCATTCATTAACCCTTTACAAAGTAGATCATAGAAAGAACCACTTACCGGCTTAAATTCCTTATGAGTGGCTGAGATGTAGAGATACTTGACTGCTCTTGTTACTGCTACATAGAATAATCTTTTCAACTCTGCTTGATTTTTCCGTTTTCTTCGATAATTATAATAAGCAGCAATTGGAGGAAGCGCATATTTTGAGAAATACTTTTTCTCTAAAGGCACTTTTGTCAACAAACCATATTCTTTATCAACACTCAAAGTTCTTGATTTTACATTATCCTCTTGTCCTTTTGAATTCGTTCCGTAAATAAAGACAGCTTTAAATTCCAGACCTTTCGATTGGTGAATCGTCATCAGCTTAACTGCATTCTGACCAACCGAGATTTGAGCTTGTCCTTCATCTTCGTAGCCGACAATCGATTCTTTGAGTGCGAGTATAAAATCATATAGATTCTTGAATCCTTTATTTGCATACTCGCGGGAAAGGGCCAGCAATTTTTCAACATTTGCAATTTCTTGATTTGAATTCTTTTTTGCAGCCAACACCGCCCAGTAGCCGGATTCAACTAAAATCTTCCTAATTAGCGAATAAGGCTCGAGGCTTAAAATATATTTTTTATTCTTTTCGATGTTTTTGGTAATGCTTATGAGGTTTCCATTCTTCTTACAATGCGCATTTAACTTTTCAAAGAATGAATCGCCGAATTCTCTAGATATTGCGAAGAGGCTTGTATCGGATAAATTAAAAAATGGTGAACGGAGGGTTCCTATTAAAGCTTGATCATCTTTGGGATTCAACAAGAAAGAAATATAATTGTAAACATCATAGACCGTCTGCCTTTGGTAAAAGCCCTTCCCTCCCATTATTATGTATGGAATTCCATATTTAACTAACGCTATTTCAAGTTCAGTAAATGACTTTCTTTTACGACAAAGAATTGCTACATCCTCATACTTAACCGAGGCATCGTTTTTCATTAACTTAATAATTTCAGAAGCAACCAGCTCGCTTTCAGATATTTCTTGTGAAGAATCAGAAAGCAATATCTGAACATTACCTTTTTCATTATCATCTTTGGTGCAGATCAAATCGCTATGCGGCACTTCATTAAATTCCGATTGTGGATTTGAAAACAATCGCTCAAATATTTTGTTCGTAAACAAAACCAGCTGCGGATACATTCTAAAACTATGCGGCAAACTTAGATTTGCGCCATACTCGTTTGTCAGTTCAATATCGCTCTTAGTTCTGTTGAAAATTTCCAACTCAGCATCGCGGAACATGTATATGCTCTGCTTCTCGTCTCCAACAACAAACAGATTCCCCGATTTCAGATGGTCCAAAATCGGCATAAATATTTCATACTGAAGCTCATTAGTATCTTGATATTCGTCGATCATAATGAACTTAAATTTCTCATGCAGATAATCTTCAACCGATTTTAATCCGATCACCTTGTGAGTAAAAAGGAGTATATCTTCGAAGTCCAAATAACTTCGCAGTTTTTTCTTTTGAGAATAATTCTCAAGCGCTTTGTTATAGATTTGAAGAAACAATTTTCCAAACTCAGCAAGTTCAGATTCCGACTTCCCGCTAGCATCTATATCCGCGAAAGCAGCAAGCTCTTCATACATATTTTCAATTGATTCAATCTCGTTCGAAAACTCCGCCCGATTCTTGTTCAAATAGCTAACTTTTCTAACAGAGTTTTCTGTCGATGTGATTAATTCTTTCTTTATCTGAAACAGAAGTGATATTTTTTTGATTAAAGAAGCTTTTTCAATGTCTGCTTGAAGATCAGCAATCGGTAGAGCAAACTTATCCGATTTTTCGTTTGCCAAAACATAGTCATTGATTTGCTTTATTGACTTCAAACCAATTTTAATCAATTCCGAAAAAGCCTTTTCGAACGAAGCCGAAAATTGCTTATTAAACTCTTGAGTAATCTCATCGATTGATTTGTTGTATAGCGAATTTGTTAGTAATTCAATATTCCGCCGCTGATGGATTGCATCAGTTAAGGCTGACTTTAAAAACATTTTTGAACCTAGAACCCGGACCAGATACATTAGCGATGGAGAAAGTTCGTTATCACGTATTGCACTCTGCAGCGTTTCCTCAACAGAAAGCTCAATCAATTCATCCGAAGTGAGCTTATCAATCGGAAAGAAACTCGCATCAATTCCAGCTTCCGGCGAAAACTCTTTTAGAATATTTATGCAGAAAGAATGAATAGTTGAAATGTTTGCGTGAACAAGTTCACGTCTCAGTCTTTCAAGTCTATTTTTTATTTTGTAATTAACTTCATTCAGAATTTGGTCATCAACTTCGTCAGCAATTTTTCTATTAAGCTCGCCGGCAGCTTTATCCGTAAACGTAATTGCAACAATCGCACCTAAATCAATGTCTTCATTTTTGAATATTTCCACAAATCTTTTAGATAAGACAAATGTCTTGCCGGAACCAGCATTGGCTACAAGTGAAATGTGCTTGTTATAGTTTAACGCACTTTTTTGCTGCGGTGTTAGTTCTTTACTCATTGACTAATGGTATTGAAATTAAAAAAGTAGTTCCACTGCTTGAAGTTTTTTCCACGTCAATTTTACCGTTGATGCTTTCAATATATTTTTTTGCCATGTTCAAGCCTAACCCCATTCCATATTTTTTAGTAGTATAATTCTCATCAAATATCTTTGAAAGTATCTGCTCATCAATGCCCCTACCATTATCCGTAAAGCGAATATTACAACGACCGTCATTCAAATTAATACTTACTATTACCTTATCAGCATCAGCTTGAAATGCGTTGCGAATAAGATTAACAAAAGTGCGTTTCAGATGATCACTATCGGCTAGAACAAAAATCTCTTTCGAAGAGGTAGTCAACTCTAAACTTCTCTTCTGTTCAGTATATAAGTTGATTACCTCAGAAAGTAACGGTATGATGTTAAGCCTAACCAAATTAGCCCTAGGCATTCTGGCAAAGTTCGAAAACTCAGACGCAATATTTTTCAGCGTATCTATTTGTGAAATAATTGTAGCTGTGACTTTCTCAAAAATCGAATCAAACTTTGGAGATTTATCATTGTAAGCTGCCATTAATTGCTGCACAGATAGTTTCATTGGTGTTAAAGGATTTTTAATTTCGTGTGCAACTTGCTTAGCCATTTCCCGCCATGCTTCCTCACGTTCAAACTGGGCAATATCTACTTGATTCTGTCTAATTTTTTCGATCATCAAATTAAAACCGTTTGCCAGCTCGCCTATTTCTCCCTTATTATTTGTTGGGACTGAAACACTTAAGTCGCCATTTGAAACTGCCCGCGTTGCAAGTGTGAGCCTTTTTATCGGCAGCGATATTTGACCGGATAGAATTGTGCTTAACACAATTATTACAATAATTGCAAAAGAAAATATTCCGAATAGAAATACATCCAGTTCAAGTTCGGATAACGGCAACTGATATTTATTTAACAGATCATTTACCTCAACAAACATTATTCTATCTGCTGAATTAAAAACACCATACGCAGAATTTATTTTATTGCCGAGTACAGTTTCTTTTCCGAAAAAGTGAGATTCCTTGTCCGCCAGATATTTTAGATACGGTTCGTGATTGAGTTGTCCCCCAAATAACCCGGCACTGTAAAGAGACGGACTACTGCTAAATATTTCTCCTTTTTCAGTATAGATAGAAAATTTTGTATTCAAGTCTCTGGATGCTTTTTCAAAAATCAGATTTTGATCTACACTGCTTTCTGCTAGATAAGGCTCAATGTACTTGATAATTCGATCTACATTCTCAAGCATCAGATTTGAAAGTGCTTCCCGATTCTTCTCTTCCGTAATGTTTCTGATATACACAGCAATTAGAAAAAGAGGAACAACCGATATGAAAAGAAATCCGGTAACTAGCTTTGCACGGAAGGATGTTATAGTCAACCTCTGTTTCTTGAAGCTGAGCAGCCAGACAAAAATAGAGACAACTATAATTACAATCGTGTGTATAAAGAAAATCTTAAAAAAGTCAGAAAGGTTCCACGTTAGGTTTTTATTTTCTCTTGCAACAGCAAGCAAATGTTCTTCCCCGCTATAATTGCTTTTAATTGCGAATAGAAGGTTTTTCTCGCCGGCAATTTCAAGTTCCAACCACGCTTCCTTATTCTCATTGTACTGAGCAGAAAATAAAAGTTTTGAATTTTCTTGATTCAGTACTACTCCACGAGAAGAACGTATAAGATTATTACCACTGAATTCATAAATATTTATTTTGTCGTAATCAACTGCGGACAAAATACCAACTCGGTCAGGAATAAGTATTTTCGGGATTAGCTCGTGACTAAATCTTTGTGAGTTTAGAATTGCAGTTACTACTAGATAACCGATATGAAAAGCCCCATCATTAATTTTTAACACACCTATGATTTTTTTATCGTAGCTAAAAGCTGCTTGTATAGGTACTATTTTAACTACTTGGCTTGGGTCTAAAATAGAAGTGTAGTCTTCCGAATCTCTTTCATCTGATGAAGAAAACTTACCCAACAGATTCTTCTTCTCATCATAAAATGAAACTGAAGCGTTGATTCCCTCTCTGTAAAACAAGCTTTTCATCCAAACAGAAAAGGCAGCGACAGAAAAATCATCTTTTTTTCTATAAACATTTTCGAGAACCGGATTGAGTTTATTCTCCATCAGTGTTTGATAAAGCATAAACTGAACTTGTCCTTCATTCACACGGATGAGATCATATGCAGTATTTTTTAGTGATTCCCTTTCCAGTTGTGAGTTGTAGTAAGTGAGCAACGAAACCGATATGATTGACGATGCAAGTGAGTATAGAAAATACTTGTAAACAATTTCTTTATCGCTCTTTACTATTACAATCAGAATAAGCATTGAGAAAGTAAAAAAGAAAACTCGAATCAGATCTGTACCTTGCGGCTGAGTTTGAAAACGATCAAAGAGAAATCCCAGCAATTGAATCGATACAAAAATTAGGGAGAGGTATTTCCAGTCGGCAAACTGAATTCTTTTTTTAAGATAAATATGCATGATGAGCAATAGTGCTATTGCACTCATAAAAATTGTGAAGCCAAGAATTAGAATGTTTACGCACATTAAGAATACAGCCGGAGAAGGAATTAGTGAGAATTCTTTGAAGTAGCGGATTGTGGAATCAAAAATCACACTTCGTATTGAGGCGCCAAATCCTCTCCAAAGAAGCAAATACGCAAACAGCAGAAATACAATGGCTATTATTTCAGTAGCCAAATTCTTCTTCTGGTTTTTGTTCGTTTTGGAATAGTCAACAATAAGACGGTAGCCGTAAAACGCAATTAGAGCAAATGAAATCGCCGTTAAGAAGAACTCCAGAGGTGAGCGCACCATTCCAATTGCAAACCGGGATGAAAAGTTAGAAGGGTCGGATAGACTATTTGTCACCCAAGAAGAGGGAATGTTTAAGAGGAAGAGTAAAACTCTATTTGATAAAACAAGAAGAGTTATTAACAAGAATCTCGTCAAACGTGATTTTTGTTTAACAGACGCAGTTCCAAGTTCAAACGAAAGAATAAATGCAAAAAGCAAAATCAGAATGCTCTGTATTGAATTTACATTTTCTTTTAATTCAACAATCTGCAAATCGAGAGCCGGTTTTGGAAATGTGATAATGCCAATCCGGTTTTTATAATTATTTAGTATAGGTGAAGAATAGCTTCTTCCATCAACTTTTGTACGCGTTTCTGATTCATCAAGCAGATTTATCTCAGTACTCAATTCTTGCTGAAGTGAATCGAGTAAATAGAGTTTGCTTGAGTTTACAAGCGAGGGTAAAGTTATTTGACTTATTGGGAGGCTAACTGCAAGAAATATTTCATCATTTTTTAGATTAACATTTTCAATAATCGACAAATATCGTTTCAATTTATTCTGAACTAAAAATGTTTGCCCAAGCTCTTTTTCTAGTCTGCTAGATTGATCCGACTGAACAGCCGGATTCGAATTCCAGGCAAGAAGTTCATTCGACGAATCATTAATCTGTATTGAATAGTTTGAAAAGTCCTTTACTAGGATCGTATTAAATATTTGTGTTCGCTTAGAAATACTTTCCGGACCAAGTTTGGTTAAATCCGATTTAATTTTCTTTGAGACTGAGAGAAGTTCACTAGTCTTCTGGTCAAATGCATCTTGTATTTTCTGAGCTTGTCTAAATGTAAGTTCTTTGGTTGTTTCACCCCAGCCGCTTTCTCTATTTTTTACGAGAATCGGTTCAAGAACCGCGGAAATAATGAAAAGAAAGATCAACGAGATCAATAGGAATAGCTTGACTTTTCTATTGTAGACTGATGAAAATCTCATTCTAATTTATCGTGATCTGAGAAATTCTCCATTGGCTATCAATTAGCTGGAGCGAAATAAAAACCGTTGCGGTTGTTCTAATCCCTTTGGAAACATATTTAAGTGTTCCTGCAGCAAAAGGAGTCGTTGTTTCGGTAACCATGTTGTTAATCTTAAAAGAAATAGGTCTGTTTACGCTAAGAAAGTCTTTAATGACATAGTACGATTGATTCTCGCTGAAGTAACCCGCCGCTCCGTTTGTAAAGCTAAGATAGTTTCTCCCGGAAAAGTAATTAGAGAACTTATCAACCGAACCCGCACCAATGCCATCTTCAATCTGACTAAAAATCTTTACAGCTTCTT
>CAZEDR010000062.1:0-14450 GCA_964510975.1 uncultured Melioribacter sp.
TTTTAGTATAATATTTATATCTTAGTCTGGTAATTCTTCTAAATGCATTACGGGTACTCGTTCCCTAAAGTTTTGGATCCTAATGCTATTTTAAATAGTAATGTCTATTTTTTTGACATTAGAGATAGTTGTATTATAGAATTTATTGATCGAACTTAAATACAAGCCCCGGATTATGGTAAATTGAAATGATAAATCTTCGTTATCAGATTATAAATAAAGTTGGCGAAGGCAGAAGCCAGATGTTCAAAGCTCTGGATACTTACAACGAGAGCTATGTTGCATTAAAAATATTATCAAAGGTAAGACCCGTTGAAGAACATCAATTACTAAGAGAAGAGTTTTTTGTATTAAGTAAGCTTAGCCATCCAAACATCATCAGTGCCTACGAGTATGGAACTGTTGTTTATAGCGATATAGATGATTGGAATAAACACAGAATTGCCGAAAGTGATTCGATGCTTGTTCTAGAATATTTTGACTCATTCTCTCTAGATAATTATTTAGACAAAATAGATGAACCAACTTTACTAAAACTGGTCCGGGAAATCGCTTCCGTTCTTCAATACATGCACAATTCTAATCTGGTTTATACCGATCTGAAACCGGAGAACATACTAATTAGTAATCTACATGAGCCTACCTTAAAGTTGGTAGATTTTGATCTGGTAAGCGTGGCCACCATTAAAGGTCTGAATTCAATTAGGGGCAGTTCGTTCTTCATGGCTCCGGAAGTTTTGAAAAGAGAAGGTATATCATACGCATCAGATTTATATTCATTAGGTGTTCTGATCTATAGAATACTTTACAAAAAATTTCCTTTTAATTCATTTAGCACTTTACACGATATAAAATTATCTCTAGAAGCCTACAAAGAGATTCAAGATTCTATTGGTACCGGCTCGCTAAATGAAGTAGTTAAAAAAGCACTTAATACTTCCCCGGAAAAGCGGCCAGCTAGTTGTATTCATTTTTTACATGAACTTGGCCTAGAGCTTAAAGCAAATACAATAGAAGAGTTTCTTCCGGCAATTTATTATGATAGAAACAATCTGCTTTCTAATATAACCGCTTATCTACAGACAAAAGATAATATACAACCAATTGAAATAAACGGTTCGGTTGATAGCGGGAAATCGACGTTGCTTAAAAAACTGGAACACGACTCTGAAGACAGTATTCTAATCACAAAAGAGGATATTGATTATAAGCAATCGTTCTTTTTCGTATTAATAAGCAAATTGTGTAGTAATGAATTCGTTCATAAACATTTATCGCCGGAGATAAAAAGTATTATAAAATCACTATTGGCAAATCCATCTGAATTAACTTTTCAATCGGCAAATAGATCAATCTCCAAAATAAGTTTGAAATGCTCCTTTACCTTAATGCTGGATGATTTTAACGAATACGATTCAGTTACAAGAGAAAATATTCTAAAGCTGGTACCACTTCTAACCTCAAAAGGAATTCATGTACTTATCGCTTTTGATATTGACACAAAACAAACTGCCCCACTATTTGCAAAGTCAGTTCGAATTAAACTTTCTGCACTTTATAGTAGCGAAACTGAAGATTTCTTAAAATCATCACTTTCTCCTATACTGCCAATTAGCGAGATTGCGCGAATAGTCCTCACCTATTCTGACTTGAAAATTGGGAACGTAGCTAGAATGGTTTCAAAGCTTCTATCTAGTAAGTATTTAAGAATCAATAAATCCGACGGCCCGGTTTCAATTGAAGCAGATTGTTTCGAAAAAGAATTAATAGAGGCAGATGATTTAGAACTTGAAAATTCTTTACTGAAAACGAACAATGTTTCGAGTGATATTTTAGCTATACTTTCCGTACTTAACAGAGAGTTGAGTTATGAGCATATCTCGGAGCTCTTAAAAATAAGTATTGATGAGGTTCGCGCGAATATTAGAGTGCTATCTCAAGTTAACCTACTTAAAGACAATTTTCTTGATGAGAAGTGTAGATTATCATCAGAACGAATCAGGTTAGCAGTTGAGGTTAAAACATTCTTCCCGAATTCTTTTTATATAAGAATTGCAAATTGGATGATGAAGCATCAAGCCGATTTTAATGCTTTCGACATCGCTGCGCAATTTGAAAAAGGTGGTGATATAGAATCCAGCTTTCAATACTATTTTTTAGAATACACAAGAGCGTTCTCTAATTCAGCTTTCAATTATGCTATTCGGATACTCGAGCACGCCGTCACATTAGATATTTCTTTCGACAAACAAATTAAAATTAAGCATGAACTGTGTAAGACATATTTTAAAATCGGGAAGGCCAAAGAATGCATCTCGGAAATTGAATCATTGTTAGCTTCTGAAATCAGCCTTGTTCTCCGTACCGAATTATTAATACTGAAAGGTGAAAATGAAATAGCTCAGGCGAGATATCAAACTGCTATTGATATTTTCCAACAACTTTTAGATGCCGGTTTAAGTTCAAGTCAAAAAAACAAAGTACTGGTCTCCTTGGCAGATGCTAATCTTTATCTTAGTAATTATTCAACCACGCTAGATATTTGCACGGCGTTATTAAATGACGAGAAGTTGGAATTGGATGATAAGGGTAAAGTACATAATCTATTAGCTCTAATTTGCATTTACAGAGATCGCAATTTTGAAGAAGCCATATCTAATCTAAAATTGGCAATAAAACTCTTTGAAGAATCTAATCAAATTGACAGAGTTTCCGGAATGAAGATCAACTTAGGGGGCATTTACGCTATGCTGGCAGATTACGAAAACGCCAAGCTGATTTGGAATGAAGCGCTTCTATTAAATCAATCCGTTGGGAACTTAGAGCAGGAAGCAAAACTGTTGCTTAACTATGGAGTATTATCTTTCGATTTATGTGAATATGAAACTGCAAAAGAACAATACTTGAAATCACTTGCTATTTTCGAAAGCGTAGGCGATCTAAATAGCATCGGATTAACCTACCTAAATTTGGGAGAGGTTAATTCTGCTCTAGGACAATTTGAAAATTCCGAAATGTGTTTTTTAAAATCTGAGAGCATTTTCAGAGAAATTGGAAGTTTTGCCGAGCTGGCAGAAACACTTTTTGCCTCAGGCAAACATTATTTTTTAATTGGAAACGTTAATTTATTATCTGCTGTTCTAGAGCAGTACACTAAGCTATTAAATGATAAATTGATCTCTCCTTCCGCCATGAACTACATAAACTTATTAGATGGATTTATTTGTGTGTTGGAAAACAAATTTGAAAAGGCTGAGCTATTGTTAAGCGAATCTATTACAAATTTTTCAGAAAGAGGAGAACGTGAAGATCAGATTAATTATCACTTCACATTTTTTGCATTAATTCGCAGCCTAATTATGCAAGGAAGACTAATGGATGCAAAAGCTCGATTGGAAAGCTGTGCAAAATCCCCGACAGTACCGCAAAAAAATATTTATGAAGCTGAAAAGGAATTATGTTTTGGATTAATTGCTTATAAATCACAACTAGATGATCCAACCATACATTTATCCAATTGCATCTCTCTTCTTGCGGATTATCCTTTGAGCTTAACTTGCGCAAAAGCTTTTTACATAGAATCACTGCACTATAATAAGCGCGGAAATGTTTATAAAGCAAATAAGCTTACAAAGGTTTCGGACTCTATTATAGAACAACTTTCCTTTTCTTTCCCGGATAAAGCTAAACAGAGTAATTTCAAGATGCATATTAAAATAATCCTTGAAAATCTTAACCGTTAGAATTCTGTTAGTAAAATTGTGTTAAATACAAATTTTCATTTATAGCGTATTACAAAGGAAACGACATGAAGCTTTCTGAATTCCTAAGAGATTTGGATTTGTCGGATGATGATCAACAAGGTTCGTCAAAATTACAAGTCATTCTGAAAATTCTAAAAAAAATTAACAGTTCATTAGTGCTGGAAGAAGTGCTGGAACTAGTACTTAAACATGCTATAAAGCTAACAATGTGCGAGCGTGGTTTTATTGTGTTGAAAACCGAGCGAGGAGAATTGGAAAATGTGTTGAGCCTTAATTCTGAGGGACAAAGACTCTCGGTAGATTTGTTCAATATATCAAGAAGTGTCGTAAACGATGTTTTCAAAATGGGCCAATCAAGATTTATCGAATCTGCGCTGAACACCCCGGCAAAAGCATCCGAAAGTATCACTAATCTCGAATTGCAGACCATTATGTGCGCTCCTTTGCAGACCGAGGGAGAAACGATTGGGGTAATATATGTTGATAGCCGTACTCTTAATAAAATTGATTCGAAAGAAATAACCGAGACATTTGAAGTTCTTGCTTCTCAAGCCGGTATTGCCATCAACAATGCTTTGATGCATGGCCGCCAGTACAAGGCAAACGAAGAACTAAAGCTTGCTTACAGTGAACTCGAAATAGCCAAACGGGAAACCGAAAAACTTGATCAGCTAAAGAATCATTTTCTAACACAGATGTCACACGAAATCAGAACACCTTTTAATATAATTCAAAGCAGTCTCTTTTTATTGAAATCTATGATTTCAACTTCTGAGAATCCTGAAGTGAAAGAAGTTTTTGTAATGTTGGAAGATGGAAGCAATAGAATGATAAGAACTGTTGACAGAATAATGGAAATGGCAAAAATAAGATCGGGCTATTACGAAATATTCAAAGAGAAGATACAGCTAAGTGAAGAAATACTTCAAGATGTTGTTTCAAAATTTGAACGTGTTGCCAACGAGAAGGGAATCTATCTGATGTTTCAAAAAGCTACCGAAATCAATTCTATTGAATGTGACAGATTTATGGTATATCAGATTTTTCAAGAAATAATTGATAACGCAATTAAATTCACCGAGAAAGGGGCTGTTAGAGTAAAGCAATTCTGTGATGCAAATGGTAAACTCTCGGTAAGTATTCAAGATACCGGAATTGGAATTGATCCCGTTTACTTGGATAATCTTTTTCAGAACTTTTCCCAGGAAGATAATGGCCTTACTAGAAAATATGAAGGGAATGGCCTGGCACTTGCTTTAGTGAAGAAATATGCTGAATTAAATAATATCACACTTTTTGTGGAGAGCGAAAAGTACAGAGGAAGTACTTTTACAGTTACTTTTAAGTAAGCGACTCATGTTACTCACGAAATAGTTTTTTGCCGTCAAGTCTCAAAGGAGGGTGTTGCATAATTAATGAATCAAAAATATATCAGTGTAAATCTGTTAAATCCGCGTCATCTGTGGGCTATTTCTGATTAAATCATTAATTATGCGACATCTACCAAAGGCACAAAGGAAAAATTAAAATTCACTTGCTTATTCAAAATTTCATAGTGGCTTTGTGTCCTAGTGGCGAAGCTGTTTGAATAAATGCGTAACGTGAGCAAGTAATGAATATTAAAATAGTCAACGAAATATATTCGTCTCGGTGCTATTCGTTTTCCGTACAGCGTTATGAACGACTAAAAATATCCATGTTATTACTATGGTTGGGAAAAGAGCAATCCACCAAGCATTGCTTAAACTTGAAAATCCTTGTTGTATCATTCCTCCCAGAGAAGGATGAGAGTAATTACCCGTAATCCCCAAAAAACTAAGCGAAGATTCCGCCACTAAAATATAAGCGAATTGAAAAATTATATTAACGATAATTGAGGGGAGTAATAATGGAAGATATTCCTTAGTTAATAGGTTTGATAAACTCATCCCGATCATTTTGGCTGTAACTATATGATCTCTTGTTTTGAGTTTCAGTACTTCGCTTCGTACAACCTTAAATAAGCTCATCCAACCGGCCAGACCCAAAATTATTATCACTGTTGCTAGCGAATCACCTAAAAAAGCTACACTAAGTATAACTAGAAAGATAAAAGGTATTGCTAAGAACATTTCTACAATTCGATTCAGTATTACATCTGTATATCCACCGTAGTATCCGGAAAGAAAGCCAAGGACTATACCGAGTACGCCGGAGATTACAATTGCAAAGAAACTAATCATTAGTGAATATCTAGTTGCATATATAATTCTAGAAAGTACGTCCCTCCCATATTCATCCGTGCCTAAAACAAATGTTATTTGGGCTGACTTATTTTCACCGGGAATTTCATTTTCGATCATCTTGTCATCTAAATAATAATCAGAAGAAACGGTTTCTCTGAATAACAAGCCTTCATATTCATGAAATGTGTTCAGTTTATTATTTCCATAACCTGAATTTACTTTTTCAATTAGATGCTGTGTTGAAAACGGAGTTAATCTTTTAGCTTGCGGCAGGTTGAATTGAAGATTATCATCATAAGGTGCGAGCAAAGGAGCAAACAAAAAAAGTAATAAGAGTAAAATTATCATCAACGCATTCCACGAACATTTTTTGCCCAACCAAAATATTTTCCTCCGTAGAATTAAAATCAAAAACAACAAAATCGGCAAGATTACTAGCGAAACAAATTGGTCGGCTATTTTTTCCTTAATTAAACCCAGCGCACTGTTGAAATTACTAGTTAGTAAACTAAAAAAAACAAACAGCATTTTAACTGTAACCAGAATTTCATTTAAACGGATCATTGTTATAAAAAGTAGACAACAAACTATAGCTTGCCATATTTGGATTTTCTTAAGCACTAACGTTAATACTCTGGTTTAGTTGTATATCTCTTTTTATTTTATACAAATCGGCAGCAAAATTAGCCAATAGAACAAAAAAGCCGGAAAATAAAACACATCCAACTACCAGCGGATAATCCCGCGCTAGAATTGCTGTTACAGTAAGCCTGCCTAAACCGGGTAATCCAAATAGTGATTCGGTAATAATAGCCCCGCCCAATAGTATTCCGAGTTCGGTTCCTAGAATTGAAATCAAAGGATTAATGGAATTTGGAAGAACATGCTTTTTAAAAATAATTTCTTTTTCAAATCCGTTAGCATGCAAGAATTTAATAAATGTTTGCTTTTCAGTGGCTTCAACATTCTCTCTGATATAATTGTAAAATATTATTATTCCCGGAAGAGAAAGCGTAATTATTGGTAATGTGAGGTGTTTTACTAAATCAAAAATTTTCTGAATAAAATTTAGCTCTTCAAAATTTGTTGAAACAACATCGGCAATAGGAAATATTTTCAGCACAATGGAAAAAACAAAAATCGATCCGATGCCGACCACCATTGTTGGCAAGGCATACATAATCAGAGAAATTTTATTTAACGCTCTTTCAAACCACTTTTCTCTATGCTTATGTAGATATAGTACCAGTCCTACTGAAACAGATATTTGTAAGGCAAAACTTATAAGTGCCAGAAGTATAGTGAATGGCGCTTTTTCTAAAATTATAGATTGTACTGGTTCTCTGTATGTGTATGAAATTCCTAAATCGCCTTGGGCAATGTTCGCCAAAAACTTCAGATATTGTTCACCTATGGATTTATCAAGCCCGTAATTGTTTTTCACAGTCTCGTAAAGTTGTGGATTGAATTGCGGAGACAAATATTTTAACGTTGGATTGCCCGGTGACAAACGTAAAAGAATAAAGATGGCACTTATCAAAAGAAATAATGTTATCAAATAAGTAGAAAATGTAGAAACAACTCTAGCCCATTTTCGTTTTGATTTTAATTTATCTTCCATTCCCAGCACTTTTGAATTGTAGCCAATGGTGAAACCTTCACATTATGCAAACGCGAATTGATTGCAACCGAATTATCTATCCAATATAGAAAGATCACTGGCTGATCAGCAGAAATAATTTCTTGAAGTTCTCTGATTAAATCACCACGTATATTATTCGGTAGCCGCATGTCCAGCTTATCTAGAATCTCGTCAACTTTATCATTTTTATAAGAAGAAATATTTCCTTGCGCAATACTAGGATCGGAATGCCAGTATGGTTTTAGATTTAGCGGAACTGGAACACTCCAGCCGGCAAGCCATGCCTCAAGTTCTTTGTTAAACATTTTTTCAAAAAAAACCGCTGGTTCAAGAGCTTGCAGCTTAACATTGATTCCAACAGCTTTTAGATTATTCTGAATTCTTATAGCCGCATACTCGCGGAAAAGATTGCTTGCCGGAAAGCTAAGTGTGAATGAAAATGGAATTCCTTTTTTTTCTATTTGGCCATCGTTATTGGAATCAGTCCAGCCTTCTGAATCAAGAATAGCCTTAGCCTCATCAATGTTATATGGAATAGGAATCGAGCTTCTATTTAATGAAGTAAATATTGGCGAGACGGGATTTGCCATTAACTCGCCGTTACCAAGCAGATATTCTCTTAAAATCGACTTTCTATTTATCGATTTCGCGATAGCCGTTCTGATTCGTTGCGAATCAAATAATCCATTAGCTTTCTTTTTACCGATGCCTTCAAAGTTTACTTTTAATCCCAGGTAATCGTACTCTCTTCCTTTCCGTTGCTTAATCAGAAACATATTAAAATCACTTAATTCTCTTACATCTTCGGGCTTAATATATTCCGTAATATCTATATCACCATTTTTAAGCTGGAATATTCTGGAAGTATAATCCGGCACAATTTTGAAAACCAGATATTCAATCTGATCCGGTTTACTAAAAATTGATGATAAAGTTGCAGAAAGTTTTACGTACTGGCTTTTAATAAATTCTTTCACTTTATATGGGCCGGTACCGCCGCTGATTTTTATTTTATCCGTAGTAGCAAGTTCAGATCTGTTATATTTTTCAAATAAATATTTAGGTAGAATCGGAAGATCAAAATCATAATATGTTACATTTCTATTAGGTAGAAAATTAATCTTAAGTTTGTGCCGATTGATTACCTCAAAGGTTTTTGTAAGATTAATACTCAAATCTTCGTTTAGATAATAATTGTAGAAGGTACCAAAGAATCTACTTTCCACTTTTTTATCTGAGTACAGGTCGAAGCTAAATACTATGTCATCAACCGTAAACTCACTACCATTTTCCCACCTTACATCATTCCTCAAAGTTATTAGCACAGATGAAGAATCATTTTTCCACTCAATTTGGCTTGCTAAAACCGGGAATGAAATCGGTTCCCCCTTTTCGCTGTTCCAGTCATGTCCTACCAATCCCAAGAATATTAATTCGGAAATATTTGCTTCTGCTTCACTCATGGTGTAAAGTGGGTTAAGCGTTTGGATGTCGCTTTCCAGCCCTATAACAATTTGCTTCGATTTTTCATTTGGTGTGCATGAAACAAAAATTAAAAAAAGAAGCCACGGTAAAATTCTTCGTAATTTTATTTGGATAACTTTCATAAATTGCCTGAGGTTACTTCTTAACTAAACGATATTACTTACTGGGAATAATAATTTAATATAATGATTACATGCTAAAATCAACAGTCTAGAAACAACCGGGAATATGCTGATGCTGAGTGTTAACATACAATCAATTACTAGAAAACCGGCTGTTTATAATTCGGTTATTCTGAACAACATAATATTTGAACTGAAGCCGAAAGAAATTCTTGCTATTGTAGGAGCAAACGGTATAGGCAAAACTACTCTTTTGAATTCACTTTTACTTCTTGATAAGAATAACGTCTCTGTCCAAGGAAGCATTAATCTTTTGGGGACACAACTACTTGCGGCTAGCGAAGTAGAGTTAACCAAAACTCGAAAAAATAATGTAAAATATATTTTTCAAGATGCATCAAATTGTTTCGATCCGTTAAAGAAATTGGAATATTATTTTAATGAACTGTTTCAAAAGGATGAATTAGAATCCTATCTAAATTACTTTCTACTGCCAACGCCGGATAATATTTTGAAAAAATTCCCAAGCCAGCTAAGTGTAGGTTCTGCTCAGCGCATAGCAATTATATGGGGATTGCTTGCAAAAACCCCTCTACTTTTGCTCGATGAACCTACTTCAGCATTAGATGCACCACTTATCAATTTGCTAAGCCATAAACTTAAAACGTGGTGCGAAGATAATAATTCGGCGATTATTCTTGTGACTCAAAATATCGAGTTTGCAAGTCACACTGCAAGTTCAGTTGCTATACTTACAAATGATGGATTAAATTTCGACCTCTCAAAACTAGTAATACCGCGTGATCAACACTTAATGCACACTTTACAAAAGAATATTTGATGAATCCAATAATTGAAATAGATAAGGTTACTTTTTCATATCCTCGCTTTACAAGCAAAAACTCACAAGATGTAATTCTTAACAATATATCGATGGAAATATTCGACGGCGAAATATTTTGCATTGTTGGAGAAAGCGGGTCCGGGAAAACAACACTTGTAAAATTGATTGCCGGGCTTCATAAACCATCAAACGGAACAATTAAATACGAACCAGAACTAATTAATTCCAAGCATTCTATTCAAATACTATTTCAAAATTCGGATGAGCTTCTTAATCCCAGAAGAAAAGTCATAGATGTGCTTCGAGATGTAAAAACAAGTGACCAATTCCTCAAGTCAACTATGAATGAGCTTAAAATTTCAGAGGACTTACTTGATAAACAATGCAGCAATATTAGTGGAGGTGAAAGACAACGCGTAGCATTGGCAAGAATTCTTCTTACTCAACCAAAAGTTTTAATACTAGACGAACCATTTTCAGCCCAGGATTTTGAGTCCAAAGAAAACTTCATGACATTCTTAGACTATAAAAATATGCATAGCGAAATGACCTTAATTGTCATTACTCACGATATCTCATTAATTAAAGATTTTGGTGACAGAGTAATTGTTTTATTTGGTGGCGCAATTGTTGAGATAGCAGAAATGAAGGAGTTTTTGGAATTTCCTAAGCATCCTTATTCAAAGTACTTGTTGGATTCAACGATGTTAGACTTAAAAGTTAGTGCCGATTTTTCTTTTGCAAAAAATAATGAAGCTAGCTGCCCCTATTACAATAGATGCGGCAAACGGGCAGAAATTTGTACTAGTGAAGTAGTCGAAACGAAATCAAAAAGCGGGAGTGTTTTTTGCAACAACCCATTTACTGAAGCAAAATTGAATTTAGATAGTTAGACCGGAAAGATGCGATTCAATTTCGACACTGAGGGATTTGGAATTATTTTTATTATAATATTTATAAGCAGACAACAGATGAGTAAACGCACGAGATCTATCGCCTCTAGTTTTATAAAGTAGGCCGAGCTCGTAATTTGTTTCAGCAGCATTTAAATCTTGATTAAGTTCATTATTGAGTCTTAAACTAGTCAACAGAAACGTTTCTGCTGCAGAGTAATTTTCTTTTCTACTAGAGATAATGCCAAGAATTTTGTGAATATCTGCAATGGACAATTTATCATTCAATTGATAGCTTAAAGTCATGGCTTCGTGAGCCGTTTTAAAAGAGTTTTCAATAGCATTCTGTTCTAAAAAAATCGCCGCTTTATTTATTAATGATAAATTCAATATCGGTTTATAGCCTTTGTCTTTAGCTATTTCAATGCATTCGTTATAAATATCTAAAGCTTTAGTAAAATTGTTCTGCTGCTGGTAAATCATTCCAATATTCTGAGGAACTTCAGCTTTCCTACGCAAATCTCCGTGAGTCTCAAATTTAGCTTTAGCTTTTTCATAATAATCTAATGCTTTCTGCAAGTTTCCTTCAATGTAAGAAATAATACCAAAATGAACTTCCACCATTGCAGTTAATTGCGGATCATTACTTTGGCTTAGATAATTTAGACAATTATCTAAACGAACCCTCCCGGCTTTTAGATCTCCCTTTTCTACATACATTGAACCCATCAAGAATTCACATTTAGCAAGACCTGCTGTAAAATTATTTCTTTCAAAAATTTCTATCGATTGTTTTATTGAACTGACCGCATCTTTCCATATCGCCTGTTTCATATAAAATTCAGCAGTTAGCAAAAGTCCTTGAGCTTTAAGCAACTCATATTCTTTTTTTGAATCACAAAGTGAAAGTACCGTGGAAGCTAGTTCGTATGATAGATTGTTCTCTCCTTGCGTTAGGATGAGTTTACTAAATTGTAATAGAAATTCGATATACTTTTCTTCTGAAAGTTCTTTAGAGATGTGGGTTATTATCGTGTCGGCAAATAAGCGTACTTTTTCCGATTGCAAACTATCATTGAAAATTCTACTGTATAATTCATTTGTTGACACGATCTCGGAGGAATTTGGATAGAATGCTTCGATCATTGTTTGAAAGTAACTGTTGCTTTGCTCAGAGGAAAGACACTCCGAAACCAAGGAATTAAGGTCTTTCACAAATTTATTTTTTTCAAGCATAATTCCTTCGGTATTAATCCTGATTTAACTTTTTACAACTACCTACATTAAGCAGCTTACTTAAGCTACTCTAGGCAATTCATCAAGTACGATTACCTAACAAATCCAAATCTTGAGAAATGATCTATTTCCGCACCATGTACTGTAAGTTTGCCAGAAGCAACATCTGCATCTATACTTTTATAGTTCACAGGGTATATCTTGCCATCTGCCCCTAAATATGCAAAAGTAATTGTTGACAAATCTAGTCCAGTCAACTTTAAGCCTTCATATTCAAGATCGAGAATCAACGATTTAGAAAAACTTAAACCACTTGGACCAAAGGTTACTGATGTAAAACCTTTATCAACAGACATCGATATCACTATAGAGCCAGAAAATGAATTTCTCGGTATATCTAATGTACCATGAACTTCAACTTTTCCACTTGCCGAAATACCTAAATTGCCTTCTACTTCCAATTCACCACCCTTTTTACCGCTAATCAATGCTGCATCAGTCAAATCATCCATAACGTTACTACCGGTTTGCTTCATACTCGGCAAACCCAAAAAACCAGACTCTAGAATTAGGGGCTGAGCTACGTGAGTGCTTGTTTTGTCTTGAATAGGGTCATTAAGATTTTCGGTATTCTGACAGCCGGAAATGATTAATCCCAAGAAGATCAAAGTGGTGATGATTTTTTTCATATAAACTCCTAGTAAATTTGTTTCTTATTATGCTTCCGTGTTTTCTACGCATAAAATAATAAGCAATCTTGTCTTTATAATCAATCGGATAATGATAACTATTTTTTTAAAACCACAAAAAGAAGGATAAATTTGGGAGACCAGCCGATTGTCTCCCATTGGAAAGCATCCAGCCTATTCTTCCTCCTTGCATATTAAACTGCCCTTTTACCTCGAGAACTCCTTTTTTACTCTCTTAATTCTACTCAACATAAAGAATGATAGAAAGAGAATTAATCCTGTTGAGAAGAAAATTCCAATTGACAGATAAACAATTTCAGTTAGCGGCATTGTTATTCCAGATTATATCAGATGGTTAAGTTGTTTTATATAAACAGACATATTGTATTTTGTTATATTCAGACATCAACAAATCAAATATAATAAATGATAACTATTTGTCAAATAGAATTTTGAGTTAGAAGTGATTTTTTTTGCACAGAGTGCGAAGTATTAAATTTCATTTTCTGTCATAACTCCAGCCGAATAATATCCCACTATAAGTGCTTTCTAAGAAGACCAATCTATTAACAAATCCAATTTGATTTTCTAAATGAATAAGGAGTATTTTTTCTTATGGAGAAAAACAATGAAGTTATGAATCAGCCAACAGAGCAACAAAGACAAAACTTACTAAGCAAAATTCTAGACAGTCCGGAATTTCATGATTCGAAAAGATATCAGGATTTACTTCAATACCTCGCTGATAAATCTCAAAAAGTAGATTCACTTAAGGAAACAGAAATTGCACATGAGGTTTTTGGCAAGGATTCTAAATTCGACCCCAATACTGATCCACTAATCAGATCATATATAAGCAACCTTAGAAAAAAACTAGAGCATTATTATCTAACAACTAATGACGAAATTGAGTACAAAATTGAAATCCCCAAAGGGCATTATCTGGTAAAATATTCACCGAATGAAAAGTACTCACCAGTAAAACAAAGTCATGTTCAATCAAATTATTTCTACGTTGGTATTATTCTATTATTGGCGGCTGTCATTATTTGGAGAGAATTCGGCAGACAAGAGTATTCTGCAAAGAGTGTCTCTTACATCGAACACCCGGTTTGGAAAGAATTTTTGCAAAACAGCAGTCTTCCTACAATAATAGTTCTTGGTGATTATTTAGTGCTTTCTGAAAAGGGGAAAACAGAAGGTAGAACATTTTTGCGTGTCCCTCAAATTAATAGTGAAAAGACATTCAATGATTCAATTAAGTTAGCCCCCAACAAGTATGGAAAATATGAAATTGCTGAAGTTACATTTGTAGGAGCTGGAGCTTCGATGGGATTACCCCAGGTGTTGAATGTTTTTTAATAATGCGAATAAAAATGTTATCGTGAAATTATCGAACGAACTTACTTGGGCAGACTTTCAAAAAAATAATATTGTTTACTTAGGAACATTAAAATCTCTCTATAAACTGGATACCCTTTTCTCAAGATCTAATAATGAAGCTCCCCGCCGCAGAGCAGCGGGGTATCAAAAGCTTGTTAAAAAAAAGT
>CAZEDR010000063.1:0-14401 GCA_964510975.1 uncultured Melioribacter sp.
GGAAGAAGATAAACTAACGCTCTTGTAGTAATTAAATAGAACGCGGATGACACGGATTTAACGGAGTTACGCAGATTAAGGATTTGAAAATTATTTATTAAAAGTGTACCTAAATTCAACGAGATTTTTTGAAAAGATTACTTAGCACATATTGTGTTTTAATTCTTAGTCCGGTGTTTTTATGGGGACAAGCCAAAACTAACTTTGAAGTGTATTTTCAATTAATTGATAACTCAGTAGCAAAGGTCAGCGAATCTATACTGAAGAACGGATCAATCGCGCTATCTGTTACCGGACCATCATCCTTAGAATTACTGAAACCAAAAGTCTTTGAGTCATTTTCTAAACGTAGCTACAAAGTAACAAGCGAAAATACACCCGAAGCCATAAGAGTAATTTATACTATTCATCAAGCTGGTGTTGAATATCTAAATGCGGAGAAGGAAAGTTTCTTCGGCAATATTGTAGCAGAACGGGTGATGAATTTAAAAGGAAATATTTTACTTACTACACCAGATAATCAAATTAAGACCTTTGATGTGAACGAATCGCTTAAAGACACAGTTTCGGTTGATGAAATCAAGAATCTAGAAGATGCGTCAGTCCCGTTCACACAAGGCAAGATGCCCGAAACACCATTTTTCTCTAATCTTTTGGAACCGGTTCTGGTTGTAGGTACTTTAATTACAACAATAATTCTCTTGTTTACCGTAAGAGGCAAGTAGTAATAAAGTGCTGTTTCTCAGCTGGTTCAAAATGATTATTTTTACACCCTAATTAAGGAGATATATTTTGTTAAGAAAGTTAAATCTGGTTGCTCTGCTGTTTCTTGCGCTTTTGCTGACAAACTGTTCGAATGTAATGGATACAAGTAAATTCAATGCGGAAGAATATTACAATTATTTGATGACTCTATATAATGATGAAGACTATGAAGTTGTTGTTCAAGAATTTCAAAATTTCTTGCTTCAGTATTCAGGCAGTGCATTTAACGACGATGCCCAATATTATCTGGCAATGACTTACTTTAAACGCGAGCAATATTTACTAGGTGCGTACGAGTTCAGCAAATTGATCAGAAACATTCCAGCTTCACCATTCGTAGCTGAATCTCAGTATATGCTAGCTGAGTGCTATTATCAGCTTTCGCCGGCTTATCAGTTGGATCAATCATATACGAAGAAAGCAATAGAAGAGTTTCAAGCGTTCATAGATTTTTTCCCGGCCGACAAAAAAGTTGAAAGTGCTTCCGGAAAGATTAAAGAGTTAACTGAGCGTTTGGCTGAAAAAGAATATCAAGCGGCGTTGATTTACGAAAAGATGGAATATGAGAAAGCAGCGATTAAATACTATTCGAATGTTTCCGAAATTTATCACGATACTAAGTTTGCGCCACAAGCGTTATACAAAAAAATTCAGCTCGAATTGAAAAAGGGAATGAATAACGAAGCTCTAAGTGATATCAGTGTTTTTCTAAGCAGATATCCGGATGATTCGAATTCGTCCGAGCTTCAAGAAACCGAAGCCAAGTTGGGTCAAAAGAAATGAGTGAGCCAGCTAAAGCCAAAAAGGTTAGCGCTTCAATTGTAACCATGACCGAATTGGTTTTACCGAATCATACAAATCAACTTGGAAATTTGCTTGGCGGACAGTTAATGCACTGGATTGATATTTGCGCCGCGCTATCGGCCGCTAAGCATTCCCAACGGATTTGTGTTACTGCTTCTGTTGATAGAATAGATTTTCATCACCCAATCCGCCTGGGAAACGCTGTTACTATTTTGGCTTCAGTCAATCGAACATTCAAAACCTCTATGGAAGTTGGTGTAAAAGTATTTGCAGAAAATTTTGCCGAAGGCACACGCATTCACACAAACTCTGCTTATCTTACTTTTGTTGGTGTTGATGAAAACACAAGACCGGTTGCTACAATTGAAATAGTTCCGGAAACAGAAGATGAAAAAAGACGGTTCGAAGAAGCTTTACAAAGAAGAAAAACCCGCCTTGAAAAAAGAATCAATACTTAGTTTCATATTTCTCTTTTTCTTGTGGCTACAGAACTCATCTGCGCAGATTCCAATAAACGGTTTTTGCAAACTCACTCAATTCTCGGTTTCGCCGAATTACAATCTCCTTAATGCAATCGATTACAATTCCGATGGATACAGAGATATTATAGTTTACAATCCTTCTCAAAAAAAATATTCTACACTTACTGCAAATTCCAGATCAAGCTTTAACAAAGCTTCGGAAAAATATTTTTCGGTTTATGTATCGACTATTCATTCTTATTCAAGCGACATTAGAAGTAAAAAATTTGTTCTTCTTTCAAGAGGTTCTCGCGAAGCCGGAATCGTTTCATTTTCGTCGCGCGGGAGTATAAGCATCAACAGCATGATGAAGCTTGACGGCTTTCCCTCAACAACGGATGTTGGATATGCAAACGAGAATGTTATAAATGTACTTTTAGCCGGCGCTGGAATGGACGGACTTTCGGTTAGTACTGAGAAAAACAGAAGACTTATAGAGACTGATAGAATTAAAGGAAAAATTTTCTCGTCGGCAGTTTTTGCCGATCTAAATTACGACGGCAATTCAGACATTGCTGCGATAGATATTATCTCGAATTCGATAGTCTTATATAATAGGGATCTTGCGGGTGGTTTTGAAGAAACGCGATCAATTGGACTTGGAAAAGAAGTGAGTGAATTCCAAGCACTTGATTTTAACTTCGACCGGTTCACAGACCTCTTATATATTAAAGACAATAGATTGGAAATTCTGCTTGGAGATTCCGTTTCCTCCTTTCAGAAACGAATTTATTTTCCTTCTGATGAAGGAATTTTTAAATATTCTGTTTTTGATTACAACGGCGATGGACTAAATGACGTTGCTTACATTAGCAAGGCAAAAGAAAAATTACTTATTACTTTTGCTAAGTCAAGCAACTCATATTATCCGCCGGTTTGTTACATAAAGAAAAATAATCTTGAAGCGCTTTCATCTTATGTAGATAGAGGAGGCCGCAAGCTTGTTTCTTTATCCTCCGATGGAAATGTCTATTTGATTAGCACTCTTACAATTCAAGATGATTCGTTCGATCTTTCTCTACACGAAGGTGCGGCTTATTTGCAAGCTTTCGATTACAATAAAGATGGTTATAAGGAAATTGCATTTATTGATGACGGAAGCCACAGTGTAAAATTTGGACTAAGTGAAAGGAGGAATCTGTTTCGTACATTTTACACTTTACCAATTTCCACAAACCCCAATGCTCTTTTAATTGACGACACAAAGAAGAATGTTATTACGTTTATTGGATATGAAAAAGGCGCAAAAGTAATTGAAGTATTGCGCTACAACTTTGAGAATAATAAAACCAGCAGGCAAGTATTTTATACTTCTTACGAGATAAGAGAGGTGAAATTTGTTAGTGATCGGCTTAAAGACCGACTTAATATTTGTGCTTTAACTCTTCAAGATAAGTCTCTTTCGCTGCAAGATTTTGAGCTAAGAAATTTTAAACAGCCTATTGTTAATACATACAAAATTGCAACGGATGTAGAAAACGCCACTTTCAATTTTAGCGTTTATAAAGATGTTTACGCACTGGTTCGTTATGGCAAGAATGTAGATTTGGTGAAGATTGTATTTAATAAGAAAGAGATAGAGCGAATCCCGCGTCTAACTTTTGAATTAAAAGATGATGAACTGATCGAATCTAGAATGATTTCTGTTGATGAGTTGTTGAATAGAACTAAGCCGGCAGCGGCACTCCTTTCCTTTAATAAGAAGTCGGTGCTCTATTATTTTAGCGATCAAAAAAATATGCGGTATGAAACCAAAGAACTGTTCCGATCAACTATTCCGCTTAGATATTCCATCAATAACAGTAATGCTATGGTTTACACTTTTTCCGATTCAAAAAAAGGTCTTGCCGAGTTAAATCCAAAGGAAAAGAGTACCAAAACAATTCTCCCAATTGAATCGGAAGGGATCAATGACTATTTTGTTACCACGCTTCATGGGAAAAACAAATATTTGATCTATTCTAACAGTGTCAATAATTCCATAACAATAAAAAAATACTTATGAAGAAACGTTTTGCTCTTCTGATCATGCTATGCAGCACACTAAGTGCCCAGAATTTGGATTCGCTCTACTCGGAATTTTTACGAGTTAAAGGTATTTATGATCCGACAAGAATAACGGTGCAATCTGATGATACAGAACCAATAAAATGCAGCACCAGCTTGGTGAATAACATAAAACTGAATTTCAATAATTTCACGGCAAAGCAGAAGTCGGTATTAACTCCGCTATTGCAAAGACCGGCTACAGATACAAGCTTTGTTACGCCTTCCGGTAAATTCAGAATTCATTTTTATAAGATTGGTTCAAGCACGCCAGGATATGATCTTAAAGAATTTGCTAAAGCCGCTGATTCATCCTATAACTACGAAGTTAATATTCTAAAATACCCAGCACCGCCAGGAGATTTTGGAGCAGGCGGCGATGATCTCTACGATATATATCTGAAAGATCTCCCCGGTGATGAATATGGGTCAACGTATACCGAGCATGACTTAGGGGGAGATAAATTTTCAACTTATGTGATTATGGATAATGATTTTTCCGGATCAAGGTATTCGACAAATGGAATAGCGGCTGCACGCGTTACGATCGCCCACGAACTTCACCACGCTATTCAAATGGGAAATTATGTTTATAGACTAGCGGATGGATTTTACCACGAAGCAACTTCTACGGCAATGGAAGAGTTTGTATTTGATGATGTGAATGATTATTACGCGTACATAAAACCCAAGTACTTTGATAATCCAAGTAAACAAATCACCGCTTATGAAGGATACGGCCATGCAATTTTGAATATATTCTTACGAGATAGACTTGGGATATCAATTGTTAAGGAAATTTGGGAAGAAATGCCGAATATGAGAGCGGTTGAAGCATTTTCAACTGTGCTTGCAAGACATAATACTTCACTAAAAGTGGAATTCAATTTATTCGGTTTGTGGTGTTATTTTACCGGCAACAGATACGTTCCCGGAAGTTACTTTGAAGAAGCCGCAAATTATCCTTTGGTTAAAACGGCAATGGTAACAGAATTTGTTAAGCCAACTACAACATTAAAAATAACAACTGCACCGGTGACAAATAATTTTTATGAATTTATTGATAATAATAATCGATTGTTTTCTATTATCACAAACGTGGATGTACAAAGTTCGGTCAATTCTCCCACAACCTCTATCTCGTTAGACTATTCAATCTCTTCCTCAGCAAGTTCCGGTTTTAGAAAATTAACAAACAGTTATTACTCAAAAATTTCCGCTTCGGATTTAACTCTTTTAGCCGAAACAAATATATTGAACGATATTCCGCTTAATCCAAATCAAGTTTCGGTTGAAACATCTTCATATCCATATCCGCAGCCATTTAAGTATTCCGAACATCAATATTTGTATTTACCTGCTACCCTAAATGGGGGCAGCACAGCTGACCTTTATGTTTACTCACCGGATATGAGTTTGGTTTATTCTGGTCAAAAACGTATTGTTGCCACCGAAAAAATCGTTTTGCTTTGGGATGCCAAAGACTCAAATCAAAATAAGCTGGCAACGGGTGTTTATTTTTATGTTGTTAAATGCGGCGACGATTCAGTTAAAGGAAAATTTGTAATCTATAATGACTAACTATTCTGTTGAACTAAATAATCTTGTAAAGTATTTCGGAAGAAGATTAATCTTCGATGGAATTAATTATACATTTGAGTCGGGACATGTTTATGGAATTTCCGGTCCAAACGGTTCCGGCAAATCTACTCTAGTTAAAATTATTGCTTGCTTAATCTCACCTACAAAAGGCAAAGTTAAACACACTTTTGCCGGAAAAGTAGTTGAAGAAGAAGCTCTTCATAATTTTTTAGGATTTGTTTCCCCCTATCTTTTCCTTTATGATGAATTCACCGCAGAAGAAAACTTAGCCCATGTTTCTAAAGTGAGAGGGATAAAGTTTAATAAGGAGCGTTCCGATTTTTTGCTTAGCGAATTTAATTTATACGAACGAAAAAATGATTTGCTTCGCGGGTTTTCCTCCGGAATGAAGCAAAGATTAAAATTTGCTTTTGCTCTTCTGCATGAGCCGCAATTGTTAATTTTGGATGAGCCAACTTCAAATTTGGATAATTCCGGTAAAGATAAAGTTTATGAGTTCATTCATTCCGAAGGGAAAACAAAATTAGTTTTAGTTGCTTCTAACGAAGAAACCGATTTGGCTTTATGTGAAAAGACGATCGAATTAAAAGATTTTAAGAGTCAGGCGTCAAAGAAATGAAATCATTTGCGCTATTTAAGAAAGACTGGGAATCGGAACTGCGTACACGCTATGCAATAAACGCGCTGGCAATGTTTGTTTTGGTAACAATTAGCGTAATAATGTTTTCCGTTGGTGATGAAAAAATTTCGGAATATTTAACCGGGGGGCTTTTATGGGTGGTTATATTTTTCTCGGCTATGTCCGGGCTATCGCGCGCGTTTGTTTCTGAAGAAGAAAGAGGAACAACATTAACTCTTCAACTTATCGCTTCCCCAACAACCATATTTTCCGGCAAACTGTTATTCAATCTCATTTTAGTTTTCTTGATGAATATTGCTATAACCGTTCTTTTCTCAATGCTGTTCGAGTCTTTCGTAATTAGGAACATATCCCTTTTTTTAATAGCATTTCTTCTTGGCAATATTGGAATTGCTATTTCGTCAACAATGATTGCCGCAATCATTTCGAAAGCAAGTTCCAAAGGCACGCTTTATCCGGTGCTCTCATTCCCCATTTTACTTCCCCTTATTTTAACACTCTTAGAACTTACAAAATTTTCTATGGATGGTAACTCGATTAGCGGATCAACAATAGAGATTGCTGTTCTTTTTTCTTACGATGTAATTATGGGAACAGCCTCTTACCTACTTTTCGACTTTATCTGGAAAGATTAACTCGCTTGTTTTTTGGACCAGCAATTCTTATCAGCAATTTTGGATTATCCTCTCTGTAGGTTAAAAAGAAAATCCCAATAAAAATTTGCAAAATGTTGGAAAAAAAGAAGAACCATATTCCCGTAGAAAAATAATTCATTAAAGAGAAAAACTTGAGTACATTTAACATTTGGTAGAAAACTAAAAGAATGTGAAAAATGTTAAGGCTCCCTTTTTCGATAACAAATTGAAAGCTTTGCTTAATTAACAAAATTAAAATCAATAATAACATAATTGTTATGAACAGAAGCGAGTATTCCCAATAATGAACAAATGAAAAGTAGCCCGCTACAATAATAGCGAGAAAAAAAAAGATTTTATAAGCCGAAATTTTCTTGTAGTCGATAATTGAAAAGAAATAGAGAATGCTAAAAGGGACATAAAATTGACTCAAGACTAAATTAAGACTTCTCCCAACAATAATAGAAAACGGATCGGTAATTGCGAGTGTAAGAAAAAGCCAAAAGTAGCGTGTATTAATTTGTCTAAGGGGAATAAATAGCCAAACAACAACGTTAAGGAAAATGAATATTTTGATGTAAAACATTTGATCTGTCATAACTATTCATTTCCTAAAATTTTATTTGTCATAGAGTATTTGATAGCGTAAGAAATAAATTCCGGCAAACCTTTTAAGTTTAGCCGGGCCATCATTCTCGAACGGTAGTGATCTATAGAGCGTTTGCTTAGTTTTAATTGATTTGCAATCTCTTGACTGGTTTGTCCCTTGCTAACGCATTCCAAAATTTGTCTCTCTTTAACAGTTAGGTGGATATAGTCATCTGCAAATTCACTTGTTAATTTCTTGTAATTATGTTCAATCTGTTTCAAACGAATCTCATCATATTGCTTGCCAAAATATTTTTCGCCATTGTATACAGTCTTAATTGCGTAAACAAGTTCACCTTTAATTGTATTCTTGCTTATCAAGCCCATTGCCCCAATCTTAAAAGCATGAAGAAGATACTCCTCACTATCATGCATTGTAAGAAAAATGGCTTTTACGTTTTTATCTTTTTTCTTAATGTTCTTTAAAGCCTCAAGTCCATTCATATCCGGCATCGAAATATCCACAAGAATCAAATCGGGCTCTAGAACAGAATACTTTTCAATTAATTGAGTACCATTTTCAGCTTCACCTACAATTAATATATCCGGTACATCCTCAAACATTGAAGTCACACCGCTTCTAAACAGCTGATGATCGTCTGCTATTAAGACGCGTATTGGTTTTGAGAGTGCCATACTTTTTCAAACTTTATTGGAATTTCTGCTACCAGCATAGTCCCATTGTTAATAAATGAATCCAGCTTAAAATTTCCACTGTAACTTTCTACACGTTCTTTCATATTGATTAACCCCATCCCGGGTCCTTGCCCTCTAAGAATGGAATTGACGTCAAAGCCAATTCCATTATCGGTTATAATCAATCTAATTGAAGCCTCATCATAAATAAGTTGTATGCTATACTCGGTGGCTTTGGAATATTTAATGATATTATTTACTGCTTCTTGGACAATTCGGAATATCGTGACTTCCAGTCTCTCCTCTAATCTTATCTCATCACCAACTGCGTTCAACTCGCCATTAATTCCGGCTTCCTTACTTACCTTGTTTACTAAATTTCTTATTGCGCTAATTAGTCCCATCTCTTCCAGCAGTCTAGGTTTGAGCGAATATGTGATTTCCTTTAATTCGCGTATTGTATCTTCGAGATTTAAAACCATTTCCTCAAAAGAACCAAATTCCGAATGATTATTTGACTTTTCCTTTAGTTTTAATAGGTTTATTCTTAGCAGTGAAAGGCTTTGCCCAATCCCATCGTGCAGTCCGGATGAGATTCTTCTTCTTTCTTCTTCTATTAAATCATGCAAATGTTCAGATAGGTTTTTTAGTTTTATTTGGTAATTCAGCAGCCGCTCTTCATAGTTTTTCAATTCTGTAATATCCCTAAAATAAAGCTGGGCCAGATTTAGGCTCGATTCTCCCCTATAAAGAATTGAGAAGTATTTATTTCCAATCTTCTGAGTAATAGTTTTTGTTTCATTTGTAATTACAGAATTTTCCGGCAAACGAAGTGTAGGTATTAGATCGCTGATCTTTCTTCCTACTATATCAGAATTAGCAAACACTAATTTTGTAGCTTCGTTTGTTTCTAGAATTACTCCAAATTGGTTAAGCCTTATAACCGGGTCGGGATCTAATTGAGCAAAGAGTGCCATCATTTTGGCAGATTTAAGCTCAAGGCTTTCTTTTTCTTTCTTAAATCGCTCGTTGATAGGTATAATACCATATTTATAGAAAAAATAAATAGTACCAAAGAGGGCAATTACGGCCAAAAGTGAGATATAGAGTGGATTTTGCGGATCCCTTAGTGAATTAAATATTTGTTCATTAAAATTTATCAAAAAGGCCCCTAATAAAACTAGTTTTTACAATTTCGAACCAAATATAAATCATTATTTCCAAAAGAAAAGGGAACATTTTATGCATTGTTAGTGGTCTTAAAATCTCAAATCCAACATAGAGAATAACAAGGAGTTAAAAAGGGAAGCTCAAAACGAAGTGTCTTGAGACATCTGATTTTTAATTATAGGAGCGCAGTTTATTAACTTTTCTTTATTGCGGATTACTTTTATCGGGTTTAATCTTTTTAGCATAAGTTTTCTCTCAGATTTCTTTTCACCTATCCGATGATTTTTTTGAATCTTAAGACAATGCCTTTCTTTATTTCATGATACTGTTTTATTGTTCTATCTCGGATTTGATAAACAAATCTATTACATGAAAATGGATGATTAATTAAGTAGATTTTAACCGCCTTAAATCTCATATTTAAAAAAGAATTTTTCGTGAAGCGAATACTAGCAATCTATATGGTTCTTCTGTTTGGTTATGGGTATGTTTTTCCAAACCAGAGGCAAGAAGATTATCTTTTCCGTCATATCAGAATTGAGGAGGGATTATCTCAGAGTTCGGTTACTTGCATGTTACAAGATCAAAAAGGATTTCTTTGGTTTGGAACAGCAAACGGACTTAACCGTTACGACGGATATAACTTCAAAGTATTTTCTAATGATCCTACTGATTCAGCATCTCTTTCGGATAATGGAATACTCTCGATTTATGAAGATTCAAAAGGATATATCTGGGTTGGAACCGTTGAGGGAGTTCTGAATCGTTACGACAGACGCAGCGGAGTTTTTAAGCAATTCTACATAACACAAAAAATAAGAGAAGAATTTAACCCTGCGGAAATACCAATTGATTTCCCCTTACCATTTTCAAGAAATAATAACCGCTCTATAACTTCAATTTCTGAAGACAGTAAAGGCAATATTTGGTTTGGAACTTGGGGAAAGGGACTTGTAAAGTTTAGCCCAGCAACCGGCGGATTTGAACATTTTGGATACAAAAAAAATAATTCCAGCAAATTCAATTCAAATCATATAAGAAGCATTCTAATAGATAAAAGTGAAAAAATTTGGGTAGCAACTCTCGGCAATGGCTTGTTCAAAATTGAAGAGAAATCGGGCAAGCTTCAATTCACAAACTTTGTGAATAGCAAACGTAATTTGCAAAGTATAAGCAACAATAGAGTAACAGCACTTGCTAAGGATAGCTTTGGAAATCTATGGGTCGGAACATTCGGCGGCGGCTTGAACAAACTGGCCGCTCAATTTCTAGATGATAATTCTAGTAATGCCAAATTTATTCGGTTCAATTCGAATGGATCAAGCAATACTATTTCGAATGACATTGTGACTGCACTTTTCGAAGATAACGAACAAAGGCTCTGGATTGGAACATTGGGCGGTGGACTCGATCAGTATGATCAATTCAGAAATAGGTTTATAAATTTTAAGAACGATCCGGATAACGAAAGCTCAATTACAAAAAATGAAGTGCTATCTGTCTTTCAAGATCGCTCTAGCAATATTTGGATTGGAACTCACTTGGGACGCGGGCTTAACAAACTAGAGCGCAAAACAGAAAAGTTTAAGCATATTGCAAAGAGTACTAACCGTAGGTCGGGCTTAAACGATGATGTAGTGTGGGCGATTAGTGCCGATAAAGAATCGAGAGTTTGGATTGGTACTTTCAAGGGTGGTCTTAATCTTTGGGATAGAAGAACTAAACAGTTTAGTTACTATAAAACAAGCTCCGGCTCACTTAATGATAATCACATCCGTGTGATTAAGGATGACTCAAGAGGGAATCTTTTAATTGGCACATATGCCGGGGGCTTAAACATCTTTAACAAAGAAACAAAAACATCGCGGATACTTAAAAATATTCCGGGAGATTCAACCTCTCTTGGTGCTAATCAAGTACAGTCGATATTAATTGACCGTGAAGGAAATTACTGGATTGGCACCTTTGGCGGCGGATTAAATAAAATTAAAAAAGAACACATTGCCCAAGGCGTATTCAAGTTTGAAAGATATACAACCAATCCGAACGACCCATTCAGCATCAGCGATAATAGAGTTTATTGTTTATACGAAGACTCTGAAGAAACTTTATGGATTGGAACATTCGGTGGCGGTGTAAACAAGTTTGATAAAGCCACCGGTCATTTTATTTCATATAAAAATTTACCGGGTGATAAAACAAGTCTTAGTGAAAACAGAATAATGTCAATTGTTGAGGATAAAAATAAATCAATTTGGATTGGCACTTACGGTGGCGGGTTAAATCTGTTTGACCGTAATAAAGAAACATTTTTACGACTCAACGACAAGACCAGATTAAAAAGTTCTGTTGTGTATGGAATCATCGAGGATAACTTTGAACATCTCTGGATGAGTACCGACAATGGACTATTCAAGTTAGATATTCCAAACAAACAGTTTACACAGTACGATCAAAACGACGGATTGCAAAATCTTGAATTTAGTGGTGGTGCATACTATAGATCGGAGAATGGAGAAATGTTTTTTGGCGGTATTACCGGACTTAACTTTTTTTTCCCGGACAGCGTAATGGATAACACTTATGTGCCCCCAATCGCGATCAGCTCGATCAGAATATTCGATGAGCCTATGCGCGAAGAGCGAGATACAATAACGCTAGCCTATAATCAAAATTTTTTCTCTTTCGAGTTTTCTGCGCTAGATTTTACAAACTCGACCGATAATCAGTATGCCTTTATGCTGGAGGGATTCGATAGGCAGTGGCGCTTTGTAGATTCGCGAAGAAGAGTTGCTAACTATACTAATCTTCCTCCCGGCGAATACGTTTTTAGTGTTATTGGCTCTAACAACGACGGCGTTTGGAATTACGACGGTAAAAATATTTATCTAATAATTTTGCCACCGTTTTGGAAGCGGTGGTGGTTTATATTAGCAGCCGTCGTTTTAGCTTCAGCTCTTATATATTATTTGGCGGCCTCCCGATATCGAAATTTACTGGCTATCGAAAAAATTAAGAGCAAACTTGCTGCTGATTTGCATGATAATGTTGGAAGCGGCTTAACTGAAATTTCGATTCTTAGTGAATTAACCGGGTATGAAGTTAAAAATATATCGGCATCGGCATCGCATAATTTAACTTCAATTAGCGAAAAAGCCCGGCACTTGATTGATAGTATGAGTGATATCGTCTGGATGGTTAATCCCCAGAGAGATTCATTTTATGATCTGATAGTTAGACTCAAAGATTCTTATAGCGATTTAATGATGGCTGCTGGAATTTCTTATAAGACGGCTAACTTAGAAAAATTGAGTTCGGTTAAGCTTCCGATGGAATACAAGCAGAATCTATTTATGATATTTAAAGAAGCGCTTAATAACTCGATAAAGCACAGCAAGTGCAAAAAAATAACCATAGAAGCTGATATAGTAAAAGATAAATTGCTGCTTTCGCTAAGCGATGATGGAAATGGAATTGAACAGCAAAGAATAGATTCCGGCAACGGTATAAGAAATATGAAATCCAGAGCAAAAGCTATTGGCGGCACTCTTGAAATAATTTCCGGAAGTGAGGGAACAGCGCTAAAATTTAACGGTAAGTTTAGTGCTAGTTATAAACTCCCTTTTTTCCCTTTTAAGTAACTTAATCTCTACACTTGTTAAAAAAAGCATAACTTTACATCCAACATAAGATTAGAGAATGATTAAAGTAGTTATCACCGAAGACAATAATACAATACGAGAAGGACTTGCAGCATTAATCAACGGAACTCCCGGTTATAGCTGTGTAGGTGCTTTCTCCGAATGTGAATCTTTTCTTGCTAAACTCCCTACACTTACTGCTGATGTGGTGCTGATGGATATTGGTTTGCCCGGCATGAGCGGAATAGATGGAATTGCTAAAGCCAAAAAGATGAAGCCCGATTTGAATATACTTATGCTAACCGTTTACGAAGACAGCCAGACGGTATTTAAAGCGCTTTGTGCCGGTGCGTGCGGGTATTTGGTGAAGAAAACTCCACCAGCCAGATTACTGGATGCAATAAAAGATGCTAACGATGGGGGCGCTCCGATGAGTTCTTTAATTGCTCGCCAAGTAATAGATGTCTTTAAGCAAACACAAGGCAAGCAAAGTGAAGAGAAAGATTCCGAGCTTTCTGCGCGTGAAAAAGAGGTTATCACTTCACTATCTGACGGCAACAATTACCAAGAAATTGCAGATCGACTTTTTATAAGTGTCGATACAGTTCGTCATCACATTAAAAATATATATCGCAAGCTTCATGTTCACTCACAATCGGAAGCAGTTGCAAAAGCAATTCGAAAAGGAATTATTTGATCATATTAACAACCCGCCTACATGATTATGTAGCATAATACCAAAATTTTCCCCTATTCTCTTTAAAACCACATAATTGTGCAGTTTCCAAACGAAGACGCATTCCTTATTTAGCATTCAGAAAATCTCTTACTAAAAATGTCATCAACCAACATTATATACGGAGGATCTATGGAAAGCGTAATCATTAACGAAAGAAATCCACTCGCCGATCTAATTAGCGATGATACTTACGATCTCCTTTGCAACAGAGGTCTAATCGATGAAAAATCTGTACGCGATTTTATCATCAGAAGGAAATTCAAGAATATGCGCTCTAGAAAAGTAAGTGCATGCGATGCCATTGAAACCTTACGTAACGAATATCCATATCTTCAGTTTGATACTATTCGCAAAATCGTTTATCAGCCTAAAAATTAGCAGTACAAAACCTCCTCAAATGAAAAGCAGTCCCGTTCTTTGGTTTTAGAACGGGATTTTTTTTGTAACGAGAGAAGTTTTTATACCCAATGCTTAGAACTAATACAAAAAAGAAATGATTCGGAAACAGAAAGAGGTCGCCTCAAAAAGTTACTATGGGACGGCTTTTCATTTTG
>CAZEDR010000064.1:0-14282 GCA_964510975.1 uncultured Melioribacter sp.
ATAATTAATTCTGCTTGTATAAGCGTAAGGATATTGTTGTGCTAAACGGTTTTCCGATGACTTAGCTATATGCTGTCGCTAACCATTCCGTGACAGTGAATTCTTTTTAGCGTCATGGTGGGACAATGACGGCGGGAGTAGAACAACTTGCTTTGAAAAACTAAACCCTAAAAACTCACTACGACCGATTTGAAGAAGCGGTCGTTATTGAGGCGCGGGGGTTATAAAGCGTTATTTAACATTTCCTTTGTTATCAAAAAACTTGATTTCACCACTTCGAATATCCTTCAAGATTGCTTTAGCTGATTTTTCACCGTCAATTATGCTATTATCTTGAATGCAAAGGACATCATAATCGTATGTTATACTTTTTATTTTAAACGGTTCATTATTTGGCGAGGTTATAAAAGCATTCTCAAATGAATATTGCTTCTGCAACCCATGTTCTTCTTTGAATTCAGTTGGAAGTTCATTTTCAAGTTTATAAAGGTTTGTTATTTCTTTACCTTCTGCATCGACAATAAGAATCTCATTTGTAAGACAATATCCGATTGCTAATTGGTCGCCTATTTTATGAGCAGTGTTTTCCAATATCCATTCTATATCAAAATCAAATGTTCTGTTTCTAATTTCTTTCACATACATATTGAAATCTATGTGAATAGTTTTCAATCTACCTTCCCAATCTTCTTCGGTAGGGAATCTCAATAGTTTCAATGATATTCCATATTGTTCAGCAAATTTAATTGTGCCGGATTGAAATCCAACTTTACTTAATAATATTCCTTTTATATTGCCGATATCATCAATAACTCCATAAAAATCACGAACCTTTGCTATTGATACTGTGTCGTTATAGTTTTTGCATTCAATAGCAACTCTATGATTTTCTCCACCAAGACGAAATTCCCAATAGACGTCTATTTGATGTTCACAACCCGATTTTCCTAATATTTTTACATTATGCTTAACATCAATATTTTCAAATCCTTCTTCTTGCAACAAAGTTTGATAAATTTCTTTGGCTAATACTTCATAAGCAGTGTTTACATTTTCAGCCATTATACCTCCACACTATTAAGATTTATAACGGTGTTGTTTTTAAGCCGCATCCCAACACAGCCTTGTCGCTTTGAAAAGCCAACGCCAATAATTATTTATAAATTAGTTTTGTTCACTACACTCAAAAAGCAACAAACATTTACAACGCAACTTTATAACCGAACAAATTCCGCAACGTTTAAAGCGGTCGGCTTGAAGAACGGGTTATGTTGGTTCTTGAGTTGACATTTTAAAAATTCCCCACACAAGAATTATAAATAAAAAAACAAAATAATAGAAAACCTAGTATTATCGTTTGTAATCCAGGAGAAATATATTTCGCAAATTGTGGATTATCCTTTAACGCTGGAATTACGAAGATTAGGTATACTAAGGATGATATTAGACCCAATAAAACGGGCATGCTGCGATATAGAAATATACCTATCTTAAAAGGGATATTTAGATTCTGACGATAATAAGATTGATATTGAAGAAATTTCAAACTTTTTTCTGAATTGTTATTTGAAATCCCTTTATCAATTGTGCTACTCGAATTTTGGACTAAGTATTCCAATCTAGGGAATAAATTTTCTAACCAGTATTTTGAAATCATGTATCTTAAAAATGTATGGTAATACGAATAAACTGAAAGAGTTAAATATAAAACTGGGACAAGCAGATAAGTCGGATATATACTCACTTTAAGATCATTATTAATTTTGTCTGAGGTAACAAAAAGCACTATTGAGGCAAAGACAGTGATAGTTAATAGTATAGTTTGTTTAATAATATCTTTGTCTGCTTCAAAGTATATTTTAGCTTCTTCAATTGTCTGGTCCCATTCTTTAAGAAGTATAGTCAATAATTTTGAATTATTCTTATTGTTCGTGTTTCTTATTCTTCTCATAATTTCACACCAACATAACTATTAATTATCCGGCGAGAGATAACAAGTCTTGGAAAGTTATCTAACAGCCTCAACTTAGTTTATTAGATAGTAACACATTTTGACAGTAAATACTTTTTAGCGTCATGGTAGAACCATGATGACCTTGGAAAATTGTGTTATACAGTTTCTTCCACTTTTGCATTTTTCTTCTTGTTAATCAAACGGGCAATGCGGTAACCGGTGTATGCAAAGAATGGCGCTACAATTACATCTATTGTATAGTGAACATGCTGGGCTAAGACCGCAAACGCAACAAGAATTGTACAAATAACCAGAATAGTTTTTAGAGTTTTATTCTTGGCTACAAGTGCTAACAAAAACATTGTTGCGGTGTGACCGGAAAAAAATAAATCCCGAAGAAGTGTTTTTCCTCCGCCAAAGAAAGCTACAAATGGATCTTCCATTGGAATAATGTCCGGCGGAGCGTTGAATGGAAGGAAGTAAATTGTTATTAACCTCAGCGAGGCAACTAATGTATATGATTGAAACGCAATCAGAATTCTTCTTGGATACTTTGCAATTGATACAAGTCCGGCAATCAACGCGCCGTAAATCAAAACAAAAGTTATCCATGTTAAATCAATCGGCTTGAATGTAGAGAGGAGCGGATCATCTAAAGAAAAACCGGGACGTGTTTCGCTGTAAGGTAAAAATTTTGCAAGGAAGAAAAGCGCCAAAGCAAGCATAGCGACTGATATAAAAAACTTTGCACGGAATGCTTTATCCGCAAGCGCGGTTTTCCAGGCTTCCTTTATTTCTAATAAGTGTTTAATGGTTTTCCTAATCTCTAAAAAATAACGCCGAAAGATAAAAACCGCGCCCCAGTTAGCAAAGCTTAGTTTATTTATCCAGCTTCCCAAAAATCTTTTTCAAGAATGCCATAAACCTATGAAACGGATCGGCATCTTTTATAAACATCATAGGGCAGCCGTTATGAATTACAGTCAATCCGTTTTCTTCACCAAACTGTGCCGCTTCTTTATTGTAGCTTCCGTTTCCCATACCATGATGAAACCAAACTCTCTTAACACCATTAGCTACACATTGCTTAACAACTTCATACGCTGCGGTAGGATTTGTAGTTATTAAAACCGCGTCAGCTTTTTCCGGCGTAGAAGATAAATCTTTATAGCATTTATCTCCCTCAATCATCTCGGCATTTGGATTAATTGGATAGACAGTATAACCAGCTTCTTTGAATTTCAGATAGATAGCGTTTCCAACTTTAGCTTTTGGAGTTCTTGAAACCCCGGCAAACGCAATTTTCTTTTGAGAAAGAAAATCTTCAACCTTTTCTTTGTACTTCATTTTAGTTCCTAAAGTTTTCTTGCAACTACTATTGGTTTTTTAAGAGTTTCTACTACATTACTTCCCTCCGTTGAGTATTCAATAAGCATAATATAAATACCCATTCTTAGAGCTCTTCCATCATCATCAAGTCCGTCAAATATTACAGAGCTGTTCGAAGCCGAAGGATGATTTTGCAGCAATGTTCTAACCAAACGTCCTTGGCTATCAAACACTTTTACTTGAACCTGCCCAAGTCTGAATGGAAGATTAAAATTAATGATTGAGAAATCTTCAAAGCCGTCATTATCCGGAGAGAATGGATTTGGACTGATGCTTACTTTGGTATCGGTTGCAAGATTTTCCGTGTAAACGGAATTCTGCATACCCGGTGTAGCGCCTTCAGTTGTTACACTTGTACTCCAGTTCGCTCTATCATTCGAGCTCAATGAAGGATTCAATCTTTCCAATGATTTGTTTTTAGTCTCAAGAAAATTTCTGTTGTGCCATGCCGGAGAATACACAACAGAATCCAAGGTTGTTCCATATAAATCTTTGACGAGTAACGAAGTTCCTTCGTTGGACAAATTGAGAGAAGATGAAACGCGAGTAATGTTTTGCTTCAACATTGGATATTTAGTATAGATTGTTGAATCGGAAGCGAGCACAAGAAATTCCTTCGGTGGTACAATAAAAGTTGATGTTGATAGTTTTACTTTTTCTTTTGTACCAATGCGAAGATCCAAACCGCCAACTTGAATAGAATCGTTTGAAGTATTATAAAACTCTACAAACTCTGCATTTCCGCTTTCCGGTTCATACAGCAATTCGTTTAGAACTAGAGCGCCGCTTTTATACGCTTTCGGATTTGCTGAAGTATTCTTTACACCCGGTGAAGCACCAACATTAGAAATTGATACAGTCCAGTTTGTACTGTCGTTTGTGGTTTTAGTTAAAGATATTCTTTCTAGTGAAGAGCCGTTGCTTCCGCCCCAACCGGCTTTGTAGAAAAAGCTATCTATTATGGCGCCTCTGAAATCATAAATAATTATACCATCCGAAGTATTTCCAAGTGAACCAAACTTTGTTTGATAAAATTTCTTCGGTGGATTGAATGCATAAGCTTGTGTATCCGGAGTAGCAATTGCGTATTCACCCGGTTGGATAAAATCATCATTTGTAGTTAGTGTTACCTTTGTAGGAGAAGGAAGCAAATCGCTGATTGCCCAGTTCTTCAAGTTGATTACTTCATTTGAAGCGTTTAGAATCTCTACCCATTCCGGCTCGTGAGTAAGCGGATCATACATTACTTCAGTAATTAAAACAGAATTAGGTTTTGCGCCCGGAATTATGTCTCCGGCGAAGGAATTGTTCAGTGTGTCTTCATCATTTACAAAAGTAACTTTGCACAAAACTGTTTTTACATCGCTCAATTTTAGTTTGTTAGTCGAATAAACAACTACAGAATCATTGCTCTTCAGATTTACTCCGTTCGTTTCACCCAAATAAGAATATATATTATTATTCTTTACATAATACTTAACTGAATATTTGTCGGCATCACTCGTGCCGTAATTAATCACTCTTGTGCCGACATTTATATCTTCATTAACAGAGGGATAAAGCGGCTTTGGCACCAATGCTTTAAGCGCAAGGTCGTACTTCTTAATCGCTATGCTATTAATTCTGCCCGGCGTACTAAGCTCTAAATCTTTTGAAGAGCCCCAATTAGTTTTTTCTGTTGAAGCTGTTGAGGTTAACCTTCTTTCAAGCGATTTTCCATTTTCGCCGCCCCACTTGCTATCGAAGCGAACAGAATCAATCATCACATCACGAGAATCTTTTATTACAACTCCATCGGCATCGTTATTCAAATTTGCGAAGCTTGTTATGATCAGTTTAGAAGGGATTGCCGCGTGATAATTTCTAATTGTAGAATCTTTTGCAATTACTAAAAATGTGTTTTTGGGAAAGACCGAGTCTTTAGCCTTAACAATTTGTTTTTGCGGAGTTGTTAGAATATCTGTGATTGACCAGTCTTCCAAATCGACATCGTTAGGAGAAGCATTATAAAGCTCTAACCATTCCGGCTCGCCGTTAATTGAATTGTACATTACTTCATTTATATAAACTGTTCCGGTTGTGTATCCGGGACGAACGGAAGCCGAGAATGTATTGTTAGTAAAATCTTCATCGAAACTAAAATCGGCAATAACCTCAAAAGTATTTTTTGCAAGGATGTTTTCAATAGCAAAAGAGAAATCGTAAGAAAGAGAAGCGTCTTTTGAAATAACCATGGTGTTTGTTTCTTCCACCTTCTGCTTTGTTCCATCTTTATTTGCTTTATTCAAAACAAACTTGAATGAAGCATCTGTCTTACCCAAGTTAGTTGCAGCAACCGAGAGTTTAACCCGCTGACCAACAATTGGAACTGCTGGAGTAAACAAAAGTTTTGTAACCGATACATCAAATTTCTTTCGAGAGATCGAGTTTATAAATCCGGGTGTTGCACCAAGCTGATGAATCGATGTTTTCCAGTTGGTAGAGTCGATTGACAACTTTACCCAGTCTAACCGTTCTAAAGATTTTCCGCTTGTTCCGCCCAACACATTTTTATATTCAAGAGAATCTATTGTCCGGTCGAGTGAATCGAGAAGCACAACTCTGTCTTTTGCGTTACTAAGTGTTGGAAATGGAGATATCACAGACTTAGAAATGTTTGTGAAGCGTGTGTAGACAGCACTGTCTTTTGCTACAACAAAATATTCTTCCGGTTTCAGAACAACATCTTGAACAACAACTTTGCCTTTAGTAGAACCATTTGCAATTTGGTACCCCTTTAGATTAATCTGCTTTAGACTGTTGTTATAAATTTCTATCCACTCCGGTTCGCCGGTTAGAGGTGCATACATAATTTCGTTAATTACCAAATCGTTTCTTTCTTCATTTACAACTACGGCATTTATTGTTAACGGAAGCTTATTATTATCTAAGTATTGATCTGCGGAATACTCAACTGTGGCTAAGTACTGGTTAAATCCTATTACATACGAACCATCTTCAATATCATATTTGCTTGTTATGTTAATCGCCAAACCAGTTTCGTTCTTTAAATAAACCAGCTCATTTGTTTCGCCAATCCCATTTCTGTTTGCATCGCGGTAGAGTTTAACCGAGAAAGCCGACGCAGCATTTTTTCCGATATTCTTTACCTCTATACTAATCTTAATTTTTCTTCCAACAACCGCATATTTTTGAGCCGCTGAAAGAGAACTCAAATCAAGATCGTGATCTTTTGGTGAAACAGAATTTATTCTTCCCGGAGAACTGAATTCGCTGTCTATTGAAGAACTCCAATTAGTCTTTGAATTAGTGGTACTCTCAAATAAAATTCTCTCAAGCGATTTTCCATTTTCACCACCCCATGATTTATCGAACAGCAAAGAATCAATTATTACATCGCGGGAATCTTTAATAACAACACCTTCCGCATCATTATTGAGATTAGCAAAAGAGCTAACTATTACTTTGCCGTTAATCGTCTTATGAAAATCAAGCAGTGTGCTATCCTTAACAATAACCAGATATGTTTTACTTGGGAAGGAAAAATCCTTTGCTTGAATTTTTGTCTTAAGCGGAGAGATTAACACATCGGAAATCGACCAGTCTTCCAAATCGACATCGTACACAGAAGCATTATATAATTCTATCCACTCCGGCTCCCCATTCATTGGTGCGTACATCACTTCATTCAGCACAACTGCCCCAGATGGATACCCCGGACGAACAAAGTTTGTTACCGCGTTGTTGGTTAAATCCTCATCCGCACTATAATCAACAACCGCTTCGAATGTCTGTTTCGCTGTAATATTATCAACTGCATAAGTAAATTCATAAGAAACTGAAGCGCCAACCGCGATAGTTAGAGTGTTAGACTCTTCAACTTTTATCTTGCTTCCATCCTTGTTTACTTTGTTCAAAACGAACATAAATGAAGCGCTGTTTTTTCCGATATTAGTTGCGCTTGCAGAAATTTTTACGCGCTGACCTACAACGGGCGCTGAAGGAGTGAAAATAATTTTTGATACCGCCAAGTCTCTGTCTTTTGGAGAAACAGAATTATTTTTTCCCGGCGTGCTCAGCTCAATATCTTTTGACAATCCCCAATTCGATTTTTCATTTGTAGCATTTTCATATACTATACGTTCAATAGATTTTCCGGCATCGGTTCCCCATGTTTTATCATACAACAACGAATCTATTATAACATCGCGGGAATCTTTAATTACAATTCCGTCTATGTCATTATTTAAAGAGGGTAGCGGATTTACAATAAACTTTCCGGCAATCGATTCGTGAAAGCTTTTTATTGTACTATCTTTGGCAATCACCAAGTAAGTTCTGCTGGCAAACAAATTATTCTGGGCGGCGATTTTGACTTTATATGGGGATGGAAGCACATCCGTTATCGACCATTCATCCAAATCAATATTATAGTCGGAGTTGTTATATAACTCAATCCACTCCGGCTCCCCATTCATTGGTGCGTACATCACTTCATTCAGTACAACTGTTCCGGGCGGATATCCCGGACGGACAAAGTTTATTACTGCATTGTTGGTTAAATCTTCATCCGCACTATAATCAACAAGCGCTTCGAATGTCTGTTTGGATGTAATGTTATCAACTGCATAAATAAATTCATAAGAAAACGATGCGCCAACCGCGCTAGTTAGGATGTTAGACTCTTCAACCTTTTGCTTGCTTCCATCTTTATTTACTCTGTTCAAAACGAACTTAAATGAGGCACTGTTTTTTCCAACATTAGTTGCGTTTGCAGAAATTTTTACGCGCTGACCTACAACGGGCGCTGAAGGAGTGAAAATAATTTTAGATGCCGCTACATCTCTATCTTTTGGTGCAACAGAATTATTTTTCCCCGGTGTGCTCAGTTCAATATCTTTTGAAAAACCCCAATTCGATTTATCATTTGTGGCGCTTTCATAAACCTTACGTTCTAAAGATTTACCGGCATCGGTTCCCCAAGTTTTATCATACAACAAAGAATCAATTGTTACATCGCGGGAATCTTTAAGTACAACTCCATCAGCATCATTATTAAGATTTGCAAATGAACTAATCAACAATTTTCCGTTAATAGTTTTGTGAAAATCCTTTATAGTACTGTCCTTAGCTACTACTAAATATGTCTTGCTTGGAAAAATAAAATCTTTAGCCTGGATTTTGGATTTCAGCGGGGTTAATAGCACATCTGAAATTGACCAGTCTTCCAAATCAACATCGAAGGAGGAAGAATTGTAAAGCTCAATCCATTCCGGTTCACCGTTAAGCGGATTATACATCACTTCGTTGAGTTTTATAGTTCCAGCTAAATATCCGGGGCGGACAGAAGCTGTTGTTGAATTATTGGCTTGCTCTTGATCAAGTGCAAAATCAGCGATTACTTCGAAAGTCTGCTTTGAAGCAATTACTTCCACAGCAAAAGTAAAATTGTATGTAAGCGAATTCCCTTTTGCCAAAGTAATTGTATTCGATTCTTCTGCTTTCTGTTTGCTTCCATCTTTATTAACTCTGTTCAGAATGAATTTAAAAGAAGCATCAATCTTGCCAATATTTGCAACGCTTGCTGCTATAGTAACTCTTTGTCCAACCAGCGGTGAAGAAGGCGTGAAGATAATCTTGGAAACAGCTACATCAAATTTTTTCTGAGAACTTGAATTCACTATTCCGGGTGTTCCGCCCAGACTGTTAAGTGAAGTTATCCAATTGGTAGAATCTGTCGAGATTCTGATCCAATCAACTCTCTCAAGAGATTTTCCAGCAGCTCCGCCCCAAGAACTTTTGTACTCGAGGGAATCAATAACACGATTTAATGAATCCAGAATAACAATTTTGTCTTTTGTGTTAAGCAAAGTTGGAAAAGTAGCTGCGGAAAATTTTGACAACTTTGGGAAAGTTTGAAACATGGAACTATCTCGTGTAATTACGAAATACTCTTCCGGATTAAGCACGATGCTCTTTGTAACAACTTTATTTTTTGAAGTTGAATTAGCTAATTGATAGCCTTTCAGATTAATTTGTTTCGAACTCTTGTTATAAAGTTCCACCCATTCCGGATCCGATGAATTTGGGCTATACATAATTTCGTTTACGACTAAATCACCGGGTAGTTCATTTATTTGTACCGCATTGATTTTTAATATTGATGTGTTGTTCTCAAGATATTCATCATTTAGTAAATCAACTCGTACAATAAATTGATTTAATCCCGCAACGAAGCTTCCAACAGTAAAATTAAATTCAGTTACCGCTTGACTGGCAATATTTGTCCCGCCCACATTATCAATTAACTCATCTTCATCTAAAATATTATTCAGATTTAAATCGCGGAATAATTTTAGCGAGTAATTCGGTTCAATATTCTTACCTAAATTTTCGATAGCAGCCTTAATCTGAATTGATTTCCCGATTTCGGCATAAGCAGCAGATGTACTAAAACTTTTCACATTTAGATCGTGATTCTTAGCTGTAACAGAATTGATTTTTGATGGAGTCGCCTTGTATTTACTTGTTGATGAGCCCCAGTTCACTGCTTCCGTAGAGGAAACATCTACCGAAACTCTTTCTAAAGATTTTCCGCCGCTGTTTCCGCCCCAAGTTGGTATATATTTTACGGAATCAACCGTAGTATTTGCACTGCTTTTAAGAATTACATCATCGCCGGAATTGCTTAATGATGGGAGTGATTTTACAATCAGATTTAAAGTATGTGAGTAAAATGTAGAAATGGTTGCGTCGTTACTAATAATTACATATTCACCGGGTTGAAGTAAATAGTCTGTTGTTGAAATAGTTGCGGATAAGGAGTTGTCGGAAATTTTCCAATTCTTAAGATTTATAGTGTGATCAGTTCGGTTGTATAATTCAATCCATTCCGGCTCGTCGTTAGTAGGCGCGTACATAATTTCGTTTATAACAACATCTGTATAAGCTGAAGGCTTTTCGGATATGGTCGTTAGTACATACGCCCTATTGTCGGAAAGTTTTTCATCCGGGGTGTAGGTAACCTTCGCGATTATTAAGTTCTGCCCAAGCTGCCCGGCATAAAATTTTGATTCAACTAAGATTGAGTCGTTCGAAGATAGATCAATAAAACTCTGGTTGAATATCCGTTCGCTTACTTGCTCAACAGAATCTGCATTTATATCATGAAAAATTTCTACCGAGTAATTAGCCGCGTCCAGCACACCGTTGTTTTTGACTATAAACTTGACATAGACCGAATCCCTCTCTACCGGATTCGCCGGAGTTAGAGAAGACAGTCTTACCGTAAGATTGTTTAAGTATGTTATTGGAGTTACCGAGTTGATTTTGCCCGGCGTTCCGTTGGCAGTTGTTCCGTTTCGCCAGTTTGTAGAACTGTTATCTTTGTTAACAATGTACTTCTCATCAGAAATACCGCTATTGTTATCAGCCGAATAAGTGTAAGTATCAATTACTTCGCTTGCCGCATTAAGCAAAGAAACATCGCGATTGGTTGTGTTGGCCATTCCGGAAGCACCAAAAGACGCATCGGAAATTTTTAACACTATTGCATCTGCGGGAATTAAGTTCTTATAAGCGCCGTTATTATAATCATAGTCGCTTTCAATAATCACTGCATACTTGCCCGGCTGCAGCTCCATTCCCCCAATAAACGCTACCAGATTGTCTGCGGTAGAAGTATAATACTTAATCTTGAACCCGGTAAGGTTTACAGTTTGAGTTGTTGACGTATTATAAATTTCTATAAACTCGCCGTTGCTTTCGGATGGATTAAACATGATTTCAGAAAGTGTGAGAACTGATCCGGTTTGCCCGAATGCATGTGTAGGAATTAAGAGCAGAAAAGTAAATACTGCTAAAGCAATAATTATTTTTTTCATTTTCGGTATGGATTGTAGGTTATTATTCGGATTGAAATATAGCTAAAGCAAATTATCTCTGCATTAAGTTTCTTTGTAGCAATGTGTTGGCGTGGTGTTAAAAGAAAAAGCCGCACTTTTTGAATGCGGCTTTTCTTGTCCCTTGCAGCTTTTGTCTATGTACTCAATACTTAGTACTCGTTACTTAGTTAAAAGCAGCTTGATTGATTTGCTAAAGCTATTAGATTGAATTGAGCAGATATAAACACCGCTTGTTAGTTTGCTCGCATCAAAATCTACTTTGTAATAGCCGGCACTCTTGTGTCCATTTACTAATGTAGCCACTTCCTTACCAATAATATCATGCACTTTTATTGTTACTATTCCATCCTTTGGCAACTGATAGTTTATAGTTGTTGTTGGGTTAAAAGGATTTGGATAACTTTCAATTGAATAGTCCGATGGCACATTACTAATTGCAACCTCAGCATTGTGCTTTTCCAAACCGATATGACCGTAGTTCCGCATATAACCAATTTGTGACCAATGATTTTCCGGCGCGTAATAAGCATTCATTCCATATTCCAGAAGTATGTCCTTTTTCCATATACCCAAAACGTATAGTGGATCGGAAAAGGTTTCAACGTTTCTGCCAACAGTTCCTATTTGCTCACTAGGTCCCCAAACACCATTTGTACATACACGACGGTAGATACCGTATTGCGTTACGGAAGTATTTGGATTATCAGTCCAGATAAGTTGAACTGGTTGTCCAACTACGGTGCCAAATGTAAAATTTGGAATAGCTGCTTGATTAAATCTATAATAGGCCGTGTATGTTTTCGTTCCTATAGCAGTAATTGGAGAAGTTATAGATTGACCGGTATTATCCACCCAATGATCAAACTGCTTGACTATTCCATTCTCAACTATTGGTCCTACCCCGTAAGCAGTTACTGTATTTTCCTCTACAACTTTTGGTGCGTTTGGAGATGAAACAGTAGTCCCGTTTATAGACATTGTATATCCCGGATTTTCAAATGTTAGCACATACTGTCTTTTCATTAAGGCTCTGTAATGAAAGCTCTTTTCATCTGAATTTGTCTGAATAATTTGACTTACTGAATTAGGTGTGTTTCCAAGATCACCAATTAGATCACCAGAATTATTATATCTTTTCCAAATGCTTCTATTTGAAGGCGCTTCGGTATCATTGAACAGATAATTATCATTTGGTTTATCAAGCGCTTCTGCGTAAACTGTTTTTCTTGTGAGTATATTGTTAAAAGGGACCGGGCTGTTAGATTCTGAAGTAGGATAGCTGTTTGCCTGTGCTTTTATTTTACCGCCAGTAGAACCATCACTAAAAAAGTTTTCAACAGTTATATTTATTTGTTCATCAACCTTAATAGTACCCGTAAATTCTAAACGTCCGCTGCAACTTGCCCAAGGATTAGAAAGATTTTTAGCTCTAATACCAATTGCAATTTTCGTATTGTCTCCATTATTAAAAATATCTTTTACATCTATAGTTGCTGTTTCATTAAATTTTTTAGTTACAAGAACACTTGCATTCATTACTGCATCCCATTGTGCAGCCGGGTCTGCTTGTGCAATGCTATAATGCAGAGAAACAACCTCATATTCGTTATTATTCCAATTTGTAGAGCAGAATTGAGCCCACTCCGGATTTCCACAGTATATACCATAAGGATTGCTTAAGGAAATTACTATTAATGCCTCATCACCTTGCCTATCTGCACGCGGATCCTCTCCAACATCACGCCTAAGGTCAAAAACTCTGATGCCACATGCTTCACTTTTCTTTTTACCTCCACCGGGTTTATCGGTATAAACAGTTCCAATATTAAACCATGCTGTACTTTGCGTATATACGAAGCGCTGTAAAGCATTGTCGGTCTTTTCAAGAGAATAACTATCACCAAGCATATAGTGTTGCCCACCTGGTGCGCCATTTGGTCCATTCTCAATTCGAATTTGCGCTTTTGAAATTGTTACAAACAGTATTAACACTGCAAAAAATGAAATAATCTTTTTCATAGAAAGTCCTTAATAAACTGATACGAATTAGTTATTTTAAAAAAGGAATGCCGTTGCATTTTATAAATGCATAGCTCGCAAGGCTTACCGGCTTTCCGTTTTGAAGCGACAGTATTGGTAGTACTGCCGCTTCTTTAATTTTTTGTGCTTTGTCCCTCTATTTTAGTTTTCCATGGTAAATTATATCGTAATTCGTGTTTAAGTCTTTGGTATCCACAAAAACATCATCTTTCAGAATATGCATTTTGTTTTGAAGTCTTATGTTGGTTGGCAACTTCAAGATATATTTTAGGTCTGTGCCGTTCCAATGTTTTACCCCATGCTGCATACGGACAAATATGTCGTTCTTGTTTCTGCCAAATAGTTTTACTCCAAATTCCGGTTCGTTATCTGTAAAAAATAACTCATACTTTCCTTTATAATAACGGTAAACTGAATTGCCAAGTGTTGTAAATAAGTATCCGTCAATAGAACTCATTGATGCGTCTTCACCCGTTGATGTTTCCCAAATTGCCTTTATGTTTTTGCCGTCATATTCATATACTCTCGTGGTATCATCTATTTCATGATCTATATTTCCCGCGATGTAATATCTGTTATTAACAGAAGAGTAACTCATCATATAGAAACCACCATAACCTTTAAATAGTCCTTTCTGAGTCCATTTGTTTCCATCGTAATAGTGCAAACTGCCATCCCGGTTATATCCACCACCTCTTCCCCCGGCTGCATATATTTCACTTGCTGCTTTTCCCGCAAGGTCAAAAAAGCAGAGATTATCTTTTTCGTAATTAAATTTCGCCTCCTTTTTTAACAATCCATTTTCATATTTCCAAATATCCCCTTCAGAAGAAGTCAACCAAACCTTTCCATCTATCATACATGCAGAAATCAAATTATAAATGGGCTCTTTGATATTTGTATTGTAAGCATACCAGTTTTTACCATTATATCTGTATATACAATCAAGGCTTCCTCCATCCATATTTACAGCCCAAACATCATTAATAGATTCG
>CAZEDR010000065.1:0-11431 GCA_964510975.1 uncultured Melioribacter sp.
CTTTTTTTTAACAAGCTTTTGATACCCCGCTGCTCTGCGGCGGGGAGCTTCATTTTTTTTCTTCTTTTTCGACCTCTGGTTGAAGTTTTTGTTCCAGCCAAATTCTTAGATTATGATCGCTATCAATTTCATGTTGAATAATCGAATCTGGGTTTAATCCGGCTTTTTCTAAAGCTGAAGTAAATAAGAAAGTAGAGTTGCTTACTTTTTTCTTGTCACGTTTTCCGGCATTATATTCTTTCCATTCCAAAACAACTTTTCTAAAATGTTTCTCATGATGATGACGGTAGTTTTGTAGCGACATCTTACCATCCATCCAAGTCAAACTCATCGGATATTCATGCGGATGGAAAATAACAAAGAACCAGTGCCATACAACTATTGCAAGAGTTGCTAATATTGCTTCATAGAAATGGATTAGTTCGCTAACCTTGATTAGCCAAACCGGAGCCCAATCTCCAACTACTGTAGGGAACCAAAGGATAAATCCTGTTGCGCCCATTACAATTGTTCCCCAGATTAATGCCCAGTACTCGGCTTTCTCAGCATAATCATATTTATCAAATTGTGGTTTTTCATTTTTGATTTTCAAGTAATAAAGAATGTTATCTCTTGCTTCTAATACATCGCTGAATCTTGGAAGAAGGTTATACAGAACATCTCTGCCTCTAGCAGTAAAGAATAAATAACCCACATGATAAACACCAGTTAGAATCATTATTACTGCACAGACTCTATGTGTGTACTGTCTTGCTGTTTCAGACATGCCGAAAGTGCGAAGCATTTCTGCCCACCAACTTTCGGAATACTTTAATGCAAAGCCGGTAATTGCAAGCATTATGAAAGATGTCAATAACAGCAAGTGCTGAACAACTTCATTCTTAGTGAATCTAGGAATTGTAATATCAGTTGATTGACGGTTTCGTTTCTTCTTTAATTCATAGAAGAATATTAAAAGATTGTGAAGTATCATTCCGCCGATTACAGATACTATCAACCAGAAATATAGATTTGCAACTATACCTTCAATTTTTGAAGCTTGCTTGTCTTGTGATTGATGGGAGTAACTTTGAGAAAATGTATCTGTAGCATCAGCGTGGCATTTTTGACAAGTCTCTTTAACATTAGCTTTATTTACAGTAGAAGCTGAATGAGACTTTGGTAAGATTGAATGTACGCTATGGCAATCAACACACATTGCAGCGTCTTTATCGCCGCGGAGAACCGCTAAGCCGTGATAGCTATCCTGATATTGCTTAACATTGCCGGATTCAACGCCATATCTTTCTGCAATTCTGGGATTGGTGTGGCAAACCACACAAGTCTTTTCTTGTATTAATCGTGATTCTTCTTTTTTATCAACAGTACTAACTGCATCAATTCCATGCTCATTATGGCAATCGTTACAAACCGGTGATTCGCGTACTCCTTTTTTAGCACGAATCCAGTGAATTGAAGTTTCAAATTCTTCAGCTATTTTCTGATGGCATTTGCCGCATGTTTGAGGAACATTGAAGGAAGAAATTTTGCTTCCTTGCTGAACCCGATTTTTTATATCGTGTACTCCATGACAAAGACTGCAGTTTGCTGCATCAAGTTTCCCTTTTTCAACTAACTTACCATGAACAGAGTTAGAATACATGAAACCCGGATTCTTAACACCAAAGCCAAACTTCTCAACTAATTTTGCATTATCATGGCACTTACCACATGTAGTAGCCAAGTTTTTAGGGAAGACCAAACTTGATGGATTTTTTACATGTTGAATATTATGAGAGCCGTGGCAATCCCAGCATTTGGCAGCTTCGTCAACACCTTCATCCAAAGAAATTCCATGAATGCTTTCTCTGTGCTCTTTTGCAATTTCAGAGTGACATATATAGCAATCTGCTTTTTGTGTGGCCTTTACGTTCTTGGGATGGCTTGCTAAATTGTTGGAAATATAGTTGTGGCAATCTGCACATTGCAAATTTTTATGAACAGAAGAGGGAAGTGTTAGCTTTGTATCAACATTTTTATGGCAGCTTAAGCATTTGTTTTTGGGAACAATTACAGAATGATAATTATTTGCTACTACCATGCTCGTATGGCATTTTTGGCAATAAGTTTTTGCCTTTGCAGCATTTAGTACCGGCGGTTTTTGAACTTCGTGTGTACCATGACATTTTTTGCAATCCGGCGGGTTTTTTACTTTTCCCTTTAGGCGGCGATGTATATCATTCTTTACTGATTCTGCTTTATCATCATGGCAAGATTCGCATTGTACTTTTTTGATCTTGTCTTTATTGTCAGCATGGCTCTCATCAATTATATCTTGATGACAGCTTTGACAATCAATAGCTTCATTGTGTACAGATTTTTGAATTACGTTTTCGTGGCAATCGAGACAATTAAACTGCTGAGCAGATAAACCATTTACAAACAGAAAGAGGATGATTCCAGAGAACCAAAATTTCTTTAAGAACATTTATTTCTCCATAAGGAAAATTATTGATACAAGAAAATCATTGAATAAATGATCAGAATAACTAAACTAATTCCAATAGCTAAGGCAGTAAAGCCGAAAATCCTTGCAACTTTTACAAGCAGTGGTGAAGGTGCATCGCCAAACTTTTCAAGTAATTCCTCGTTCTGCATTATCTGCTCATATTCCCGAGGTCTATCTTCCTTTAATTCATCAATGTGGACTTTGCCGGTAAAAATAACAGTATCAATGGGAAATTTATCCGGACGAAAATGTGTATTAAAAAAGTGATATGTAAAAATAAAACCAACTGCGAGAAGAGCTTCATCGCTATGAATTATGGTTGCAACATTTATAAGCCATCCCGGTAAACCTAAGCTAGTAAAAAATTCCGGAAACCAAAGCAGCAAACCGCTAAATCCAATAACTGCAACACCCCAAAATACAGCCCAGTAATCAAATTTTTCCCAGTATGTCCAACGGCCATACTGTGGTCTTGGAGCTTTACCAACAAACCATTTGGTAGTTTGCCAAAGTTCTTCCAAATCTTTTTTGTTTGGAACAAGAGAATTTTCACCTTTAAAGAAGTAAGTGAACGAAATCTTTTTTTGTTTTTTCTTTCTAAATAAATAAAAAATATGCAGTGCAAAATAAATAAACGTTATTACCGCAGCGAAGCGATGAATAAAACCGGTAACGGCGTAACCGCCAAGCATATCCGAAAGAAATTGAAAAATTCCCACTCCGGAAAACTTAATAATCATCCCTGTTATTGCTAGTGAAATAAAACTAGTTATAATCAGCAAATGCAAAAAGCGGGAGTAAGCGTCGAACCGCTCGTAATATTTTCCTTTAGGTAAATTTTCACTCATGAGATTCTTCACTTTCCTTTATTTTTTCTCTTAATCGCTTTCTCTCTTTCATTGCTCTAGGGAACCATAAAAGTGTATGAATACCAAAGAATATAAATGTTCCGGTCAAAAGTGATACCATTGCCCAGAATGTGTAAAATAAAACCGGGTAACGTTCTTTATCGTGATGAGTTGCGTGTGTTAAATATCCAACAAATTTTCTGTTGGAATTTGGGTGACAAGTTCTACATGTCTCTATTATGTTTTTTCTGCTCAACATAGATTTCGGATTACCGGCAGGAAGAATTTCATGAGAGCCGTGACAATCATAGCATTTGGCTGCACCGGCAGAACCAAGCTTTGTAACTTTACCATGGAAAGTATCAAAATATGTTTCTGTAACATCTTCGTGGCATTTTCCACACTTCTGAATAATATCTTGACGAAAATCTTTTTGGTCAACTCTATTTATTTCGTGCGAGAAATGGCAATCATTACAAACCGGAAGTTTCTTATCAGTTTTATTCACCTCGGAGCTATGAATGCTAACCTTGAATTTTTCATAGATTCCTAAATGACATTGAGCGCACGTTGCAGAGACATTATTTCTGTTTACTGTTGAACGTGGATCTTTAAATGGCAACTCTTTATGACTTGAATGACAATCAACACAAGTTGCTGTTACCATCAAGCCGCTCTGCAATAATCCCTTTCCGTGAATACTTTCTTTATAGCTAGCAACAATACCCTTATCGTGTTCATCTATTGCAATTCCAATATTCTTTCCTTCGCGATGGCATTTGCCGCATAGCTCCGGAACATTCCTTGCGAAAGTTGGAGAGTTTACGGTCTTCTTCGATTGTACATTGTGAGATGAATGGCAATCAACGCAATAGGGCGCACTTTTATCTCCGCCATAATGTTTTTGTCCGTGAATGCTGATGTTGTAATCTTCTACCTGAGATTGATGGCAGATGGAACAATCAACTTTACCACTGGTTTTGCATACCGGATTTTTTGCTTGATTAACATTAGTATGACATTTTACGCAAGAATTTACAGTATGAACTGAGCCTTTGAACTCTGTTAGATTTACAAAAAGGGAAACTTTTTTGCCATCCACTACTTTGTATAAATCTTTGTTTGAATGACATTTCATGCACATGTCGTCGGGGTAACTATCTGTATAAAAGACTCTTCTTACTTTGTGCGGCGAATGGCATTCAATACAAACTGGAATTTTGTGAGACTGATTTTCCCATAATTTCCCGTTAATAATTTTCTGGTGTACAGTCTCAATTTGTCTGTGGCATTGAAGGCAAGTTTTAACGATATTATTTCTGTTGATGGTAGAGAGCTGATTCTCGTGCGGTAAAATATCGTGCGAAGTATGGCAGCTTGTGCAAACAGCAGTTACAATTAATCCACGCTTAAATAATCCTTCGCCGTGAATTGATTCTGAATACTCATTTAAAACTTTTCTTTCCGAAACTGTTGATAAACCCGAAACCGGAGTTCCATCTTTGTGGCACTGGCCGCAAAGGGACGGGATGTTCATAACATAAGTTCTGGATTTAGTGTTTTTTAAACCAAGTATATCATGTTTACCATGACATGTTGCGCAAGTCGGAGCTAAAGTTTTCCCCTTTTTATATGCCTGTCCGTGCAGACTTCTTTCGTAATGCTGAACCGGCTGTTCATGACAAGTAGCGCAATTCACTTTCTCTAATTTTTCGTTATGCGGTAGATTAGAAGGGTCTACATCGGAATGGCATCCAGTGCAACTAATTTCTTCGTGTACAGAAGATGCGAAACTTTTTCCATTCACAAACAAAGAAAATTCTTTTCCATTTCTGTTTGTTGTTAAAGTTTTATCTCCATGACAGTCAAGACAGACTAGATCATCTTTACTTTGAGCAAAGGCTGCACCGCTCAAAAGTAGAAACAATAAAAACCTCTTCATCCTACTCCCTTGGTTGAACTGCAAATTGAGTACAAACTAAAGTCTTATTATTATCGATAGAAAATGGCACTATTTTATTAATAAACGAAGGGATTTATTGCAATCCCTTCAGTAAGCTTTCTTAAAAATTAACACTATTTATATCTAGAACCAGATAAAAGACTTAGTTATCCTCTCACAAAATATTCAGTTCAACATTTAGATGCAAACGTACACTCCGCCAGAATTCTAAAGAAAATTATTTCTTGAAAAATTCGCCGGTAATGTAATACCAATCTTTTTCTTCTAATTTTTCTATCTGTCCCCAATACATTTCATCATTGTCTTTTTCTTCTTTAACAATCTCTTTCATCTGTTTTATAAAGCGGTCAATTTCTTCTTGATAATAGGAAACAGCGTTTCGACCAATCTTTAGTTGCGAAAGCTCGGTATCCAATTTTTCAGCGTCAATAATGCAGAACCAATTTTTCTCGTAAGGAGAATAATCTAAAGAATGCAGATCTTCTCTCAAATCTTGGTTAAGTTTGGAAACGAGTCCGCTTATCGGAGAATTGAAATGAGTAATTTTCTTTCCTTGCTTGATGCTGAAAAGAGGTTGTCCTTTCTGAATGTTCATTCCGAGGTTTGGGAACGCGATATCGTCAATCTTCCCGATTAGTTTTTTGGCAAAATCATCAATACCAATTTTAATAGCGCCATCTTGTCCAACTGCCGCCCATGTATGTCCTTCGGAAATAAAAACGCCACCCGGAATTGCAAACTCGCCAACACTTAATTTTTCAGTGTCGGATAAATGAGTTATATGAACGCGTGGTTTTAATTGTTTATGAATTCTGTCTAATCTCTTTACTAAAGATTTTTGGGTGAACTCGAGTAATTCATCTTCTGTAAATGGTTTTTGAACATAATCCATTGCTCCATATTTCATACACTCAACAGCTGTTTCAACAGTAGCGTATCCGGTAATGATTACTACATCTATATCGGGGCGCAAATATTTAACTGTTTTAGCAACTTCAGTTCCGGACATATCAGGCATCTTCAAATCTGTAAATAGAAAATCGTAGTGATTGGTTTTGATAAGATTAAATGCTTCGGGACCGGAGTTGACGGTATCTACAGAGTATCCGTCCAGCACAAGAATTTTTCTGAAACTATCGAGAATAACATCCTCATCATCAACGCAGAGAATTTTTGCTTTTGGGTTTGGAACTTCAGCACGCTTAAGAGATTTGGCTTCTGTAGAAAAATCCACAGTAATACTTTCTTGAAGAATTGTTTCGCGTAATTTGCGCAGTTTTTTATCATTTATTGATTTTAGTGCGTAGCGAATAATTACATCTGCAATAATGAATATTATGAATGCAAATATTAATAATGAGAATCCCATAATAGTCTCCTTAGTTTGATAAACTTGCTTTTTATCTATCCGAACTGCACGGAATTAAAATCTTTGTTTCATAATCGAATTCTGTTGGAATAATTCTATATAACCAACCATCGAAATATGGATCTTTTTCCAGCAGTTCCGGCTGTTCAATTACTTTTTCATTTCTTTCGATGATGTTTCCGCTTAACACTGAGTATAGCTGATGAGTGTAATCATCATCGGAATTAAATTTAGCACATGGAGAAGCTTGTGTCAAAATTTCTCCCGAGTTCAGAAGCTCAACTTGTTTAACCGGCTCAACAGTCTTTATGAAAAAATCGGTTGCACCAATAAGTACGGAGCCATCAAGTTCTTGGCTCATCCAGCAAGAGTAACCTAGTCGGTAATACTTAGCCGGGCATGGAACTAAAAGTACTTTTTCAATACCACTCTTATTCGCTTCCAGTAATTTGCTATAACGCATTCCTCTGTGAATTAGAGAAATCATTTCATCAATTTCGAAGGGCTTAGGTATAAAATCTATTGCACCAAGGTATAGCGACTTAACAGCATTTTCAATTGTAGAATATCCTGTTGTCATAATAACCGGCGTATCAATTTTTCTTTTTTCAATTTCACTTAGTATTTGGAAGCCATCCATTTCGGGCAGCATTATATCACATATAATCAAATCAAAATCTTTCTTGTCAAGCTTTTCGAAAGCGATTTTGCCGAGCAAAGCAGAATCAACCGAAAGATCTTCAAAGCTGGCTATCTTGCTTATTGAATCGATGATTACTTGTTCGTCATCAATTACTAATATGTTGCAATGTTCTTTCATCATGCAAAGGCTTTCATGTTTCCTTGCGGCAATCTAATTGAAAATGTAGTTCCTTTTCCAACTTCACTTTGAACAGTTATCACTCCATTATGATTATCGATAATTCCCCAAATGACTGAAAGACCCAAACCGGTTCCACGTTGACCTTTTGTTGAGAAGAAAGGTTCGAATATTTTATTCAAATTTTCCGGAGGGATTCCGCAACCGCTATCGGTAATATCAATTTCTATAAATTTCTTTTCACCGGCACCATCAATATAACCCCAGCGCTGCCAGTTGCATTTGAATGAAGCGCATCCTTCTACATATCCTTGGTTTGGAACTTGAATTTTGTAAACCGGACCGTTGCATTCAGGGCATTTTAAATTTTTATCTATAAGGGAAATATCGCATGTAGGGCAAGTTAATTGGTTAACAGCACTCTGATTGAAATTAAGACCGAAGTAATGACGGTGCTTTCCATAAACCGGATCGAGATGAACATATCCTTCGTTGCCGTTGGATTTTATTTTCATTCTTATCGAAGACATTCCGCCAATTTTATGTTGCGGATCAATAAGGCTGTGGGTTTTTCCGCAAACAGCATTTTTAATTTGTGTAATTCCTCGCGGAGATAAACTCATATGAGAAGTAGTTACCTCTATTTTTCCATCTTGGCCAATCGCATCAATTCCATTTACAAACAAGTTTAGAAACACTTGCTGAATCTGATTTGCATCCGCAGTAATATTTGGCAGTTCCGGATCGTTAATTCTTTCAATCGTAATTCTATTTAGCTTTACTTGATTATTTACTACAGCGATAGCTCTATCCAAAATTTCGTTGATGTCGCACAAACTTTTCTTTGGAACGGATTGGCGCGCAAAGTCTAAAAGTCCTTTTACAATTTCGCGGCTTCTTTTTGTCTCGCGCACAATAACATTTAAATCCTCTTGCATCTGTGGATTGTCCTTTGTTCTCTTGAGAAGAAAACTGCTGTATGTTAAAACTCCGGTTAGGGGATTATTAATTTCGTGTGCAACACCGGCAGCAAGCTGTCCCAGCGAAGCCATTTTTGTTGATTGATAAAGCTGCTGGCTTGTTTCATCTAACTTTTTCGTCATATCGTTGAAAGATTTACCAAGCTTGCCAAGCTCATCATTACCTAGGTTTGTAATCTTGTAGTTAATGTTTCCCGAAGCTACTTGTTCGGTTGCATTAACTAATTCTTTTACCGGTTTATCAACGTATCTTTTTATAAATAATCCGATGATAAAACCAATTGCGATTATTGCAACTAAAGCAAAAATTGCTCCTTGAATTTCATTTGCCTTAATCTGGTTTTCTACATCCTTAAGTGAAATTGTTACATCAAGTACACCAAGAACTTTTGCGCTTGATTCGTGCGCGTGGCAATCGGATTCGTAACAAGTTGGTTCATTGTATATTGGATTAATAATTCCAAGAATTTGCGCAGAATCCGGATTGGCTGTAAAAATTCTAGTACGGTTTTTCATCGGCAATTTTTCAAGTGGTCGATTAGCAGCATGACATGCATAGCAACTCTCGGCTTGTTTATCAAGCATTTTGCCAATATCATCCGGACGGGAAGAATAAATAATTTCACCTTCCTTGTTCATAATCTTCACATCGTTAATCGCCGGGTCTATACCAATCCTATCAATAGTTTGCTGAATATAATCACGATCATTCTTTAACATAACAAAGCGAGTAGCGTTTTTAACACTCTCGCTTAATTGATTTGCATGCCGCTGAACTTCCGACCGCAGTACTTCGGTCTGTCTTTCTATGTTTAAGTATGAAAAGACACCAATAATAATTACTGCAGTTATGCTAACAACAAGTATTAATTTCGTTCCAATCTTTCTAAACATTATTTGCTCTTCTTAACCGTCTTTCCCGGTTTATCTTTAGAATATGTTTTGTCTTCATGACAATTCTTGCAAGTTGGATTTGCAAAGTTTTTATCTTGATGACATTCTGCGCAATCAAAATCTGCGTGTGTTTCATCTAACAGCAAACCGGTAACAGTGTGTTTGAAATTTTCCTTAGTCCAAGTTCCGTGACAAGTGCTGCAATCGGATTTTAAGCCGGCAAATTTCCCTTTCTCAACATGGCATCTGCTGCAAGCTAACTTCGAGTGATTCTTTGTTATATCAAAACCGGTTCTAGCTTTATGATTGAATGATCCAGCCACTGAATTTTTATGGCAACTTGAACATGAAGCTTTTGTATTGTGGCAATTTGCACAAATGGCGTGTTTATCGGTTACACTTCTATTTGAAAGTGAAGCCGGTTTGTATTTGGCATGACACTTATTGCAGCTTTCGTTTGAATGACAACTCTCGCAGCTGATTGAAAATGTATTAACGTGATCTGAATGGCCAAATGTAACAAGTTTGCCGTTTGCTTTTGGTGTATCGTACTTAACTTGTGCGGGCGGATTAACTTTTGGATGAACTATCTTTCCGGCTTTTTCAGTTTTAGGTGCAGTTGCAGCTTTATTCGTTTTTCCATTCTGTGCATGACAGCTTTCACATTCAACTTTACCGCTCCATTGACGATGGCAATTCATACATTGTTGATGATATGCACCTTTCAAATCCGGCTTGCTTAAATCAGTACGTTTACGGTTCACTTCATGGCAATTAACACAGCCAACAACTTCTCCAGGAGGATTATAATGATGACACATTCTGCATCCGCCTCCCATATCAGCCATTTCCGCGTGTAATCTGTGTGAAAATGTTACCGGAGCATAAATGTCGGACTGCTTTTTCAGTCTGTTGATTGTAAGAATTGCCGGCGCGTCCGACGGTGTTTGTTCAATCGTAATTAATCTTTCGCGCGGACAAGGTTTGATGCATGGATTTTCTTTTGTAGGAATATCGCAGCTATGGCAAGTTTTACAATTTAAATTTTGATTCTGATGGAGCTGTATAACTTTTCCTTGTGCCAATACGAAGAGAGGTAGAATAAGTATTAATAAAAATATTTTCATTTTCATCGCGTTTATCCTCTTATAGAAAATTTAGTTTGAGGAGCTGTAGTATCCGGTACGCTTACAATAGGAAACTGTATTACAAAGAATCTGAAGATCAATACTTCCAGAGCAACGAATCCAATTGTAACAGAGAGCTCTCCGAATGATGGGAAGTATGAATGAATTTCGTACGGTGGTGTGTATGCAACAAGAAAGTTGTTTATTCTATTCATCAAAACACCAAATACAACTAAGCAAGAAGCAATTAGTAATCCTAGCGGCGTTTGCGTTAAACTGCGCGATAAAAACATTCTTAACGGAATAATAATTCCAACAACCATCTCAAGAGTAAACATCACACTCGCAGTTGAAACTTCGAATAAGTAAACAAATGTTTGGCGAATCATCATATCACCAATTTTGAAAGCAAGATATATTCCTAAAATTGGTGCAACCATAGTTCCTAAGTTCGAAAGTATTGGTGTTTCCGGCTTCAAATTGAAAGAACGGGAAGTAATTACCGATTCCATTATAACCATTGGAAATCCAACTGATACTGCCGAAAGCAAAAATAACAGAGGCAATATTGGTGTCTGCCAGAGTGGATGCATCTTTGGTCCGGCAATTACCATTAAAGTGCCGAGTGAAGATTGATGCAAGCAAGAAAGCACAACGCCCGCAATGATGAAGACAAACATTGTCTTTTCCAATCCTTTATCAAGAACGCGTAAAAGTTTATCAACCTTTTGGTTAAACTTCTTAAACATTCCGGGCAGATTAACTTTTCCAATAAACCTTTCTGTAATTATCGGAAGGAATTCTATGTAAAGTACAGTCAAGTAAATCATAACGCATATACCGACTTCAAAAAGAACAGAACTTCCGTTCCACATAAGAAGCGGGTGCCAGATAAAGTATGGTCTTCCTAAATCGATCATTACACTTGCGGCAACAAATGTG
>CAZEDR010000065.1:11441-14280 GCA_964510975.1 uncultured Melioribacter sp.
TGCAGTTAGTAAAGCCGGGCGAATGATTGCGTGGTATTGGTCTTTGTGCATGATGTGGCCGAGCGCCGCGGTAGTGAACCCGCCGGCAGCAAGAGCAACTCCGGCCGCAACATCCACGCCAATCCAAATTCCCCAGGGGTGTTGATTATCTAAATTAGTAACAGCTCCAATTCCAAAAATGAATCTGCCTAAAAGAAATAGAATTCCGTTTAGCGCAAGCACAGATAAACCTATAACAATAGGTGTAAAATATTTTCTATTCATTGGCGTTGGTCTGAGATTTTCCATATCAATTCTCCGTATCAGACTCGTGATTTTTCTTGTTTTTATTTAGCCACATAACTCCACCGAGCAATGCGTATAGCGAAACCGGAGGAACGAAGTAAGAGAAAATTCCATGTTGAATGGCTTCGCTTACACCCGGTGCCGGATCTTTTCCAAGCTTTGGCATTCCAATTTCTTCAAACTGACGGCTTGATAAATACAACCATCCGGTTCCGCCAACTTCATGCTCGCCAAAGACTCTGTTAACGTATCTATTCGGGTAATTCTTGATTCTGTCTTTAGCAACTTTCAGTAAATCTTCTCTTCTGCCGTAAGTAATTGCTTCAACCGGACAGATTTCAACACAAGCCGGAAGTTTATCTTTTGCAGTGCGTTCAATACAGAAATCGCATTTCTTGATGTCCGGTTTCAACGCTTCTTCAAATTCAAAAGCCGGAATTTGGAATGGGCATGCAACCATACAGTATCTGCATCCTATACATTTATCTGTATCCCAATTTACCGTACCGTTTTCTTTCTTAGTAAATGCGCCAACTATACAAGCAGAAACACATGCCGGTTTATCGCAGTGCATACACTGTACTTTAACGTTTATTGGCACTTTGTCCGAGGTTGTGTTTGCATATTCATTTACAACCGTCAACGCTTTGTCGTCTGGTCTTCGCATTTCTTTATAAATGCTGCGGTCTTCATAAGTCTCGATAGGATCTGTATCTAAATTGTGAGCCGTTTTACAAGCCCATTCGCATTTGCGGCAGCCGATACAAACAGTAGTATCTACTAACACTCCCATTCTGTCTTCGGATAGTACATTTTCCGGTGCAGCTTTTGAAGAGCTTGTAAGCCCAACTGTAGCAGTACCAATAAGCGCGGAGGTCTTTAGAAAATCCCTTCTTGATTGTTTTGCCATTTAACTTCCTCCAGATATTTTTTTACTCTCCTCTTTGTTCGAAGAGGAATAAAGAACTTAAGTGGATGCTATTATCCAGTTCAAACTTACTGGAAACTTATTTTCCAGTCAATTAAAAAGATAAATAGTTACCATCCTTTATTTAAGCTGAAAAAATCTTTACATTCAGCCCTCAATTTCAAACAATTTGAAAGACCATGGCTAAAAAGAAAGACATTTCTCATATACGTGAGAATATTAACAAGGTTGATGAAAGCTTAATAAAACTGCTTTCCAAAAGAAGAGATCTTAGCAAAGGAGTAATTCTTGCAAAGGAAAATTCACAAAGCGCAATTCGCGATCAGAAACGCGAATCCGATTTATTAAATCGCTTAATTAGACTGGGCAAAAAAGAAGGGCTGGATTCTCATTACTTAACCAAGGTTTTTTATGAGATCATTGAAGATTCCGTTCGCCTTCAACAGAACTATATTCAAAACAAGCTGAATAAAGGTGAAAAGAAATCTGCAATTTCTATTTCCTTTCAAGGAATTGAAGGTTCTTACAGCTATCTAGCTGCACAAAAGTATTTTGCTCATTCCGGCTACGACTTAAATTTTGTATTCAAAAAATTATTTAGCGAAGTTGTTGAAGCCGCCGAGAAAGGTGAAGCAGATTATGCAATTCTTCCGATTGAGAATACTACTTCCGGCGGAATAAATGAAGTATATGATCTTCTTCTTCACACTACACTTTCTATTGTTGGAGAAGAGAAGTTTCAAGTTAAACATTGTCTGGTTGCGTTTGCGGATATTCCTCTAAATAAAATAAAAAAGATTTACGCGCATCATCAAGCTGCTGCGCAGTGCAGTAAGTTTTTGGAAAGCATTCCTAAAGTTGCGCTGGAATATTTTGTTGACACCGCTATGTCTGTTCAGCGTGTTGCCGAGGAAGGGAATCCTCACTTTGCGGCAATTGCAAGTGAGGAAGCAGCAAAACTATATGGTTTGAAAATCTTGAAAACTGATGTTGCTAACCAACCTGAAAACTACACTAGATTTTTAATTGCTACTCGCAAGCCGCAAAATGTTGATTCAAGAATTCCTTGCAAGACTTCTGTTGTAATGGCAACTTCTCATACGCCCGGTTCTCTTGTAGATGCGCTCGGCGTGTTCAGAAAATTTGAAGTGAACTTAACTAAATTGGAATCGCGCCCGATTATTGGAAATCCTTGGGAAGAAATGTTCTATCTCGATTTCGAAGGGAACATTGCAGATGAACCAATTCAAAAATTAATGGATGAACTCGGTCATTACACACGCTTTATAAAAGTGCTTGGCAGTTATCCATCGCAAGAATTGGTGAAAACTGAACTTGAGTACACAAAAATATTAGCTGTTGATGAAAAAGATGTTGCGGCTGAACCTAAGAAAGAAACTGTTGCAGCTCCCGCAATCATAAAAGGAAAATCTAAGAGCTACCGCTTAGCCAGCAGAGAATATAAATCAGAAGACACTATTATTAAAGTGCGCAACGTTGAAATTGGCGGAAACGGTTTTGTTGTTATAGCCGGACCATGTTCTGTTGAAAATGAAGAAATGATTATGCAGTGCGCGCTGGAAGCAAAAGAAAACGGCGCCCAAATTTTACGCGGCGGATGCTTTA
>CAZEDR010000066.1:0-14169 GCA_964510975.1 uncultured Melioribacter sp.
TTTACAAATAATTGATGGAAAAGCCCGTTTAATAAGTGATTTATTTTGCGACGGATTAGGTGCTTGTCTAGGTCATTGTCCAACTGGAGCTTTAACTATCGTTGAGCGCGAAGCCGAACCATACGATGAAAGAAAAGTTATGGATTATATTGTGAAAGGTGGACCAAATGTTATTAAGGCTCACTTGAAGCACATGCGAGATCATAAAGAGTTTGAATTTCTTACGCAGGCGATTGATTATCTGAACGACCACGGAATTGCAATTCCGGTTATAGAAGAGGTTGTAGAAGAAAAACATTCTTCATGCGGATGTTCCGGTTCTCAAGCTCAAAGTTTTGAAGAGAATGAGACTGAAGAAGATGGTCAAAGACAATCTCACTTAACACAGTGGCCAATTCAAATGCATCTTGTTTCTCCTACAGCCGCTTATTATAGAAATTCCGATTTGCTCTTAGCGGCAGATTGCTGCGCGTTTTCATATGGAGATTTTCATAAAGATTTTATGAAGGGAAAATCTGTTGCTATTGCCTGTCCAAAACTCGACACCAATAAGCAAGTGTATCTTGATAAATTAATTGCAATGGTTAATGATGCCAACATTAAATCCATGACGGTTGTGATAATGCAAGTCCCTTGTTGCAGTGGTTTAGCTCAAATGGCAAAGCAAGCAGTTGAACACGCAAACCGCGAAGTGCCAATTACAGTTATTGTTATTGGTGTTCAAGGAGAAATTTTGCAAAGAGCCGAATTATAAATGGATAATAAAAATTTTTACGACGCTGCTTCAAGTTTCTATGATCAGATGATAAGCTTCGAAAAAAATCTTGAAATTAGAAAGACGGCTTTTAGCAAATTATTTCCTAATCCCGGTTCTGCGGCTGACCTTGGTTGCGGAAGCGGCGTAGATTCAATAGCTCTTGCAATGAATGGGCACACCGTACTTAGTGTTGATCCCTCTTCTAAAATGCTTGAACTTGCAAAAACTAACTCGGAGAAGTATTCTCAAAGTTTATCATTCCAAAAGAGCACCATTGCTGCAATTCCCCAAAAGTATGATTCTAGGTTTAATTATGTTATTTCGTTGGGAAACACTTTTGCTAATGTTGAAGGAACAACAATATATTCCACTATTCAACGATTATTTGACTTGCTTGCTGATGGAGGGATTTGTTTAATTCACATTCTCAATTATAGTTTAATTACTGAGCAGCAAGAGCGAATTGTAAATATTAAGCCAGATGAAGACAATTACTACGTTCGTTTCTATGATTTTATAAGCGGACAGATAAATTTTAACATCTTAAAATTTTCCAAGAACGATCCAAAACAATATGAGTTAATTTCAACTCGTGTATTTGGATACAAGAAGGATTTGCTAGCCAAGACATTCGATTCTGTAGGGTTTAAAGAGCTAAAATTTTGGTCCGATCTTGATGGGACAAAGTTTAACATCTCTACTTCTAAAGATCTCTATATTTATGCTGTAAAATAATTATAACAGCTTGAGCTTGTTTTTTGTTTTCTCCATTAAATCTTCCAGGGTCTCCTCGCTAAGCATCCTGTAAGCTTCTTCTCTTAGTTTGCCCCACTTATCATGTACCGGGCAAGGTGTTTCGTGAGAACAACCGGGGAATCCCAATACACATGTTTTAAAAAGGTCCAGTCCATCAATAGCTTCAACTATATCAATAAGTTTTATCTCCACCGGTTTTTTTGCTAAGTAAAATCCACCCTTCTTTCCTTTACGCGAACCAACAATTCCGCTTGCTGTCAGAATCTGCAATACCTTGGATACAAATTCCTTCGGCACTTTTAATTCGGTAGAAACTTCTGTTGCATTAAATACTCTATCTCCTTTCGTAGATAGAAAAAGTACGGCTTGAAGTCCCAGTTCACATGCTTTCGAAAATATAACGGTCATATTTCTCTGCTTTTTATTTTGAAGATAAAATATTTTGAGATTCTTTCGAAATGATTTATTGCAAAATATCTTTTTGTGTTGCTAGAACTAAACTGAAAATTTTTTGTTTGTGAAAAAAGAAACCCCGGCGTTTGACCGGGGTTAGCTTTAATTTAGTGTGCTCACCGGGAGATTTTCGGAATTAATCACAACTTCCTTAACCTTAACACGTACAACCCCATTGTGTAAAATGCCCAGCGATTTAGCCGTTCCTTTTGAAAGATCAAGATCGCGTCCATCTATAAATGGACCTCTGTCATTAATTCTAACAATAGCGGATTTACCGTTACGTAGATTTGTTATTTGCAACAGAGTACCAAAAGGAAACGATTTATGAGCAGCGGTTAATGCCATTTGATTATATATTTCTCCGTTAGCCGTGGCTTTTCCATGAAAGCGTGGACCATACCAAGAAGCAGTCATTACACCCATTTCATTATATTCTACCGGTACCAAATTCGGTTCAGCATCTTTGCTGATGCTTACTTTAGGCATTCCGCGATTATCGCTAGCCGAAGTATCGCCGAGACTTATCAATCCAACCGAAACCACAAACAGACTTAAAATTGTTAATATTTTTATGTAACGCAAAAAAACCTCTAATTAGTTAAACATAACTTGGAGTAAAGGAGAATCAGGAGATCCGACTTACAGGTAGTGCTAAATCTTTAGGTAAGTCGTTAACCACTTGTCGGTTCGGAATTTATTTTCGTAATGAGCAATTCGACGCTCGATTTGAAAATCTAGTGAAATAGAATTTGTTTGTAACGAGCTGAAAAATGCCGTCACTGGAGTGTTGTTCTTCACATAATCAGAATTTGAAGAGAACTGATTGACTGTTAAATAGTACTTCCCGGAAAGTAAATCCTTAACCGAGATTTGATTTGAAGATTTATCGTTTGAAATAACTGTTACCGGACTAGCCAGCGCAAAGTCAACTAGAAGCAACCCGAGACAATATGTTAGAATTCTTATTTTCATAATTGTATAAAAGTACTATCGAATATCGACGGGGCAAATTTAGACATTTCGTGTAGAGGAGACAAAGGTTGGAGGATACAAATCACACTTTAACAACATGAAAGTTCGAAATTAAGCTAATTTTGCACTTTGAAGAAAAATTTTTCTCCTTTAAAACAGCGCACCTAGCTTAGGAAAACCAAGATTATCAGACGTTAACAAGTGTTTTAAGTCTGATTAATGAAAAAAATAGATCCTACTATAGAACTTTTATTTTGATTACACTAACATCGTCATCAAACTCGCCGCCGGTATATAATGTTAATTCCTTCTTGATTTGCTCAAGAGTATTTTCTTCCGGATTAACTTTTCCTAGAAATTCAATTAAGCCTTCTTCTTTGTACATCTCACCAGCAGCATTTCTGGCTTCAGTAATTCCATCGGTAACTAAAAAAAGTTCGTCGCCACTTTCCAGTTTTAATTCATGGTCTTCATATTCGCCGGTATGACTGAACCCGAGCAGCAATCCGTTAGAAACAAAATTCTGAACATCGGTATTTGATTTGTAGAATAGGGGCAAATCTCCGGCACCGGAATACTTGACCACCTTGTTCTTCTTGTCTATAATGATGATAGAAAGTGTTATAAAGACTTCTGAAATTCGCTCATCCTTAAAAACGGATTCATTTACTTTATTAAGTACGTCGCTAGGTCTGTATACTTTAGCAGACTCTAGAACAAAGCGGGTTGCACTTCTTACGTATCCGGCATAAGCAATAGCAAAGTACCAAGCACCCCATCTTTTACCCATAGTATCGCCAAGGACTACTACCAAATTATCGTCATCTATTCTAATATAATCGATGAAATCTCCGCCGGGAACATTTTTATGAGGCAAATGCCAATGTGAAATTTCGAAACCTTCAAATTTGGGAAATTCATCCGGTACTACTTTAACGCCCATTGTGTCGGCAGCCCTCTGAACCTCATCAACTACTTTTGATCTTTCTTTTTCAATAGTTTTAAGAATTGCCGAGACCTTTGCAATTACAACTTTGGGACTGGATGTTTTGATTATATAGTCTTCGATTTCCAAATCGTAACCTTGAAGAATGTCATCCTCTTCTCCTTTTGCGGTGAGAAAAACGAAGGGAATCTTTTTAAGCTCTACATTAGTGAGCAATTTTTTGCGGAATTCAAAACCATCTACTTCCGGCATCATTACGTCGCTGATTATTAAATCGGGAAGCAGCTTTTCTGCAAGCTCATAACCTTCGTTTCCGTTTGTGCCGATAGTAACTTCGTAACCGGCTTTTGTAAGATTGTAATGAAAAAGTTTTGCAATGTTGAATTCATCTTCAACAAGAAGAATTCTGTTTGCTGTTTTACCGTCTGCCACTTAAATCTCCAATAATTTTAGCGAGTGTGAACTCTAATTTTCTATCTATGAAAACTTTTAATTGCGTCCTGTAATTCCGAATATGTTTCGAAAACACGGAAGAGTCGCGTCAACTCGAACATGGAGCGAACCGGTGGTCTGAAACCAACAAGTTTTAGATCGCCGCCTTGTTTAACAACTTTTTTAAGCGTTCCAACAATAACACCTAGAAACGTGGAATCAAGAAATTCTACCGAAGAGAGATCGACAATTACTTTAACATAGCCTGCGTTTATCTTTTGAGTAAGCTTTTCTTTTAAATACTCTGCTTCTCTTATTGTAGCTCGTTCAATGTTTATAATTTCTACAACAACGTCATCAATTACTTCTTCAATGATTCCCATTTTCAATTTTCCATTAATATAATGCTAATGTTGAATTAGTTTTTAGCAGATTCAATTTTATATTTCTCCATCAATCTATATAAAGTTGCTCTGCCTATTCTAAGTTTACGAGCAGCTTCAACAATATTTCCGCCGGTAATTTTTAGCGAATGACGAATGGCTTCTTCTTTTAATTTTTCAAAAGGAATTACCGGGGAATCGTCTCCGAAGAGAACTCCGTTTCCGCTAATATTTAAAGCATTACTTTGATGAGTTATTGATTGGGGAAGTATATCTATGTCAATCGATTCATCCTCGGTAAGAATAATACAACGTTCAAGCATGTTTTCTAATTCGCGGATATTTCCAGGCCAATCATAATCATACAAATACTTAAGTGCGGTTTTAGTTGCACCCTTTATATTCTTGCCGAGTTTTTCATTAAAAACTTTAATAAAGTGATTTATCAAAACAACAATATCTGCCTTGCGTTCTCTAAGTGGTGGAATGTGGATTGGAAAAGAACTTAGTCTGTAATACAAATCTTCGCGAAACTGCTTATTGTCAACCGCGTTTTTCAAATCTCTGTTTGTAGCGGAGATAATTCGAACATCAGTTTTCAGCACTTCGTTACCGCCGACGCGTTCAAACTCTTTTAGTTGAATTACTCTGAGAATTTTAGCTTGAAGGGACATTTCCATCTCGCCGATTTCATCTAGGAAAATTGTGCCGCCCCTTGCCAGCTCAAACTTTCCAATTTTTCTTTGATGCGCGCCGGTAAAGGATCCTTTTTCGTGTCCAAACAATTCGCTTTCTAGAAGTTCTCTTGGAATTGAAGCGCAGTTAACAACAACAAACTGTGCCGATTTTCTTTTTCCGTTATAATGGATTGCGCGCGCAACCAATTCTTTTCCTGTTCCGCTTTCGCCGGTTATTAATACTGTAATATCATTATCAAGAACTTTCGAAATCATTCTAAAAGCTTCTTGCATTTTTTTATCGGCGGAAATAATATTCTCGAAGCTGAATTCTTTTTGAAGGTTCTCTTTTAGATTTTCTACTTCTCTTTCAAGATCAAAATTCTTTATGGCATTTCTAATTGCCGGCTCAAGTCTGTTTTTATCAACCGGTTTTGGAAAATAATCGAAAGCACCAAGGCGGACTGATTCAAGAGCAACTTCAACACTACCTTGTGCAGAAAGCATTATCACCGGCAGATTCGGTGTTCGCTGCTTAATCTTGCCAAGTACTTCGTTTCCATTTATATCAGGAAGCATAATATCAAGAAGAATTAAATCGGGATTTTCCGGTAGCGCATTTATTACATCCGCGCCCGTCGTAAATGTTTTAACATTATATCCCCACTGATTTTTAACCCAGTGAGAAAGCATTTTTAGGATAGATTCCTCATCGTCAACGATGAATATTTGTTTTTCCATTTCTCTCGGCTGAAATTATTTTGGCAAACGAATAATGAATGTAGTTCCTTTGTTCTCTTCGGAACGTACTTTGATAAAACCTTTATGCAGATCGACAATTTGTTTTGCACTAACTAATCCAAAACCGGCACCCGTAATTTGAGCTCCAGGGCGGATTACTTTTCCAAACTTTTGAAATAGATTAGGTAAATCTTTTTCCGGAATTCCAATTCCCGTATCGGTAACAGCAACTTCAATTTCTTTTCCATAATCATGAATGAAAATCGAAATTCTTCCGCCGGAGTTTGTAAATTTTACAGCATTAGAAATTATGTTTGTAAATGCTTTCTTCAATCGTTCCCGGTCTGCGTTAATCATCAATGGCGATTCCGGAAATTCCTTTGTTAGAATTAGATTCTTGTCCTTCACCCCGGATTCAAAGCCTAGTACGGTTTTTTCTAACACGTCTACTATGTCAACATTATCAAAGCGAAGTTCTTCATCACCAGATTCTAACTTCGAAAAATCGAGCAAATCATTGATAAGCTTTGCAAGCCTTCTTCCTTCAGTTAGAATGATGTTGCTGAACTCTTTGAGCGTATCTTTCGAAATATCCAAATCGAAAAAAATCGTTTCTGCAAAACCGACTATAGAGGCCAGTGGCGTACGCAATTCGTGAGATACGTTTGAAATAAATTCGCTCTTAAGTTTATTTAGTTCTTCCAGAACCGTAATCTTATGTCTTGCTCGTTCTCGTTCTATTGAAATAATTCTATTAGCTTCTATTAACTTAGTGTTAAGTTCTTTGAATTTTCTCTCATCTGTTTTTCTTCTTGTGATATTTCGGCCAATGCTCAACATGCCGCTAACTACACCATCTGTAATTACCGGGCGGGCGTGGATTTCGAAAAGCACATTTTTATCAAACCGATCTAAAAAGTTTGCTTCAAAAACAGTAATACCCGTTGACTCTAAAATTTTTGTAAATGCTTGAACAACTTTTTCTTCTTCATCTTTATCAACAAACTCTAAAAAGTGTCTGCCTATCATTTCTTCCGGAGTGTAACCAAGCGCCGTAGCTCCGCTTTTATTAACCATGCTGAAATAACCAAACCCGTTAAGAATAAATATCAAATCGTCTGCAGTGTCTATCAGCATTCTAAACCGAAGTTCGGAATTTTCCATTCGTAAAAGGGTATTCTTTTCTTCAGTTATTTCTTGAATCACTCCTACTATTCTGCTGATTTCATTATTCTTAAATATTGGAGCTCCATTGTGACGGACCCAGTGTTCTTTTCCGAAGCGGTCTCTCATTTTATATTCGATTGAAGCTTCTTTGCCGGATCTTAATATTTCTATGAACCCTTTAAAGTCTTTAAAAAATGCCGGTAAAATTGAACGAAGCATTTTGATCTTATTTTTATAAACATCTTCCGGAGAATATCCGAACAACAACCGAACCGCTTCAGAAATAAAATTATATTTTGTTCCATCGGGACTGGTTGAATAAAGAACGGCACTAATGGAACTAATAGTTTCTTTAAAGATGCTTTGTATTTCTGCCTCGTTTGTCATTTCAACAAATAGACTGTAAACGAAAGCTTCTTCAGATTTGTTATTTATAAATGAATCGACGCGAAACCATTTTTCTGAACCACTCTCGTGTGTATATTTTAATTCATAGCCGGTAATGCTTTTTTTGTTTTCTTCTATTTGAAAAAATGGGAGCTCCTCTACAGATAATTTGCGATTGTTCGAATCATAAAACTTTGCGTTAGTAAAGAAATCATAGTTTGCCTTCTTGATATCTATTCCAAGTGCTTCAGCCAAACTGTTGCTTGCTTTAATTGTTTTTTGGCTGCGGCTTGAAATCAAAAGGGGGGCCGCAGAATCAAAAATATCATCCGGCTTTGTGTTCTCTTTTTTAGATTTCGTGTTTCCTTTTGAGGCAGTTTTAACTTTAGGAGTGTCTATTTTCTTTTTGTTTTCGCTCTTCATCAGAAAAATGGCTGTTATTTTGAATTGAAGATAAGAAATTCAAGTGATAAATATCATCGTTCACTTTCTTTTGATAATGTAGAAGCCACTGGAAAACAAAAAGCATAATCCGGCCGAAAAGAGCCAATAACCGCTGTGCTTGTCAAGTTCTATCAGTCCAGCCCCTAGTAGCGGACCTACAATTGTGCCTAATCCATACATCATTATGTAATAACTGTTTGCTTGCGCTATAAAATTTTCCTTAACATGCTCAATTGTGTAATTCAATCCTACTGTATAAAACGCCGGGACTATTCCACCTATTAGAAAGAAAACCGGAAGCAAAAAGAACATTTGAGAATTTAGTATTGGAAAAGTGAAAAATACTCCCAGTAAAGCGGCTATTGAAAGCAGCATCCGATATTTTGAAACTTTATCAGATAAACGGCTTATTGCATATCCAAGTATAATACCGCCAATAACAAATGCCGCAAGAAAGAAGGATACTTCGTTGGCCGAATAATTATTTCTCAATCCATAAATTGGTAAAGCAACAATTACCGATGATTCGAACAATCCATACACAAATGAAGACATTAATCCAATAAAAGGGATTTCGCTAATAGACAGTTTTTCTGGTTTGTGTTTTGCGTTATTTGTTTGAATTGGATCAAACAGAAAAAACTGAATTAAAAAAACTAATAGCATTATACCAGCACCGATAATAAAGGGAACCCAGTCGCCAAATTTAATAGTCCAGATTAAAAGCGTGCCCACAGCTATGCCAACTGAGAGCAGTGTTACATACAAACCAATATTTTTCCCACGATTGGTTTCATCGCTGTAATAATTTATTGTTACTTCCGTTGCAATAAAAACGAATGTTCCACCAATTCCCATAAAGAACTTAACTGCAAAAAGAAGAGGATAAATAAACCAAAAAACATGTAACGCAGCTCCAATCATCCAGAGCAACAACCCAATCAGCATGGCTGCTCTGATACTATATCTATCTATTATTTTCCCGGCTAATCCGGCAAACAACACAACACTCAAATAACCAATCATTGTTGAGGAACCAATTATCCAGCTTTGCGCATGGTTCTGTTCAAGCAGAACTACAGTTACCGGAGTAACAAGTCCAAATCCTATTCCTCCTATTCCAACACCAATTAAGGCGAGTATAAAGTTTTTGTTCACATCTTTCTGCATTTTGTTGAAACAAAATTAATTAAACAATATTTATTATTATTGCGCCGGAAATATTATGACAACTAAAAAAGAAATAAAGAAACCGGAGTTACTGGCACCCGCCGGAAACTGGGCAATGTTGAACACTGCAATTAACAGCGGAGCTGATGCTGTTTATTTTGGTGTAAAACAGCTAAATATGCGTGCGGCGGCGGGTAATTTTGATATATCCGAGTTAGATGATATTGTTAAACATTGTACCGAACACAATGTAAAAGCTCATTTGACTCTAAACACCATAGTTTATGAAAACGAACTTGAAGAGCTAGATGATATTGTTCGCCGAGCTAAGTCTGCCGGAATTGAATTAATTATTTGCTGGGACATGTCGGTTATACAAAAATGTTTAGAGCATCAAGTTCCCTTTTGTATTAGCACGCAAGCTTCTATATCAAATTCATCCTCTATCAGGTTTTATGAAAACATCGGCGCTTCACGGGTTGTTCTTGCGAGAGAATGTACGCTCGACAAGATTCGCGAAATAAAGAGCAAAGCAAAAATCGAAATTGAAACTTTTGTTCATGGTGCAATGTGTGTTGCTGTTAGCGGAAGATGTTTTATGAGTCACGAGTTGTTTGGCAAAAGTGCAAACCGCGGCGAATGTCTTCAGCCATGCAGAAGAGAGTTTGAGGTTATCGACAGCGACCAGGGTGGTTCCTTGGTTTTGGGGGAAGATTATGTAATGTCACCCAAAGACCTTTGTACTATTGAAATAATTGATCAATTGATAGATGCTGGAATTGATTCACTTAAAATTGAAGGAAGAAAAAGATCTCCTGAGTATATCGCAAAAGTTGTTTCGACATATCGAAAAGCTATAGATCTTTATGCTGAAGGGAAGCTTACTCAAGAATTGAAACTGCACTTTGTTGAAGAGTTGAAAAAAGTTTACAACCGTGGATTCTCGACTGGATTTTATTTAGGAACACCATCAACACAAGATTTTGCAAATATTTATGGAAGCGCGGCAAGCACAAAAAAATCATACGTCGGTAAGGTTGTAAATTATTACAAGAAAAGTAACGTTGTTTCTGTTAAGTTAGAAGCCGATTCCTTAAAGTTAGGCGAAACAATTTACATCATTGGAAATACAACCGGCGTAATTGAAAAGAAACTAGATCTATTAATGCTTGATGAAATGGTTGTTGAAATTGGGGAGAAGGGGAAGGAAATCACTTTCAAATGTAACGAGCTTATCAGACCTAACGATAAAATTTATAAGGTGATTCCTTCTGCATGATAATCATTTCCAAGTAAGCTTTGGCTTACCCGAGCTAAAGCTTTCAACTGCATCATGTAAATTCGCGAATATCTTAAACACTTTATCCATGCGCGTTAGAACGAAGACTAAAGAAGGCATTTCTTTATTATAAACTAATCTCAAGTCACCATTCAACGAATTAACTCTCTTCAATAAAGCGACCATGGCTCCAAGAAATGTAGAGTCAATATATTCACATATACTCAAATCGATAACGAGTTTACTTGTTCCGGCCGAGATAATTTCAGTTGCAAATTCTTTGAAATTTACTGCTTTGGCTAATGTAGCTCGTGTAAGATATACATGAACAATTCCGATATCGCCTATCTTTTCTGACTTGAAATCCATGCGCTGATAAAAAACCCATCTATTGATAAATTTTGTTGAGAAATATAGGCAATAATAAGGTTAATAGAAAACTGATGAAAAAGTAGATCGTTTTCATCAAAAATAATTTAAGCTTGTCTTCGGTATTCTTTAAAAAGAAGAAGGCGAAGGACCTTCTAAAACTTTTTTCCCTTCGCCAATCTTAAGGACGGAGTCCGTTGTGTGTGTGCCTATATAGTTGCAACGAATGTGCCAAAAAGTAAAGCTAAATAAGTTCGCTTAATTGCATGTTTTAAGGGTATGAAATTAAAGTCGGCTTTTTCGGTACGAATATTTTTCGCTTCATCTGCATATAATGCGTCTCGTATCATAGGGGAATGCGCAATGAAAAATTCACCTCTGCCATGCTAGCAGAAATAGGGGTAGTATTAAGCAATTCGGTTTCGGGAAGCGAGTTGCTAAAAAAATGCAAATCGAGCTGGGAGTAAAGCCAAATTACCAGATATGAGGCTATAAAAAGATTTCTATTTTTATATGGTGAATTGTAATCGGAATATTTTTGAGAGATAAGCGATTTGTTGGTTTCCTTTAAATAGGCATCCTCTTTTTTATTTGTTTCAATCGCATAGTAAGTCAGTAAACCAAGATTTGCAGTAGAGAGCGTTGTAAGAATCCATCCTTTAATAGATTGATTAACGGTTAGATGTCCCCATCCCGGTACTAAAATATTTTTAACCGCAGCTTGCTTAAATAGTTTTTGCCTATCATAAAAAAACTGAGGGATTTTTGCTAAAGAATCTTGCTTTGCAATTTCATTATCCGGCGGCCTAGCAAATTCTCTTTTAACTTGATCGAACAAATCATAAAAACGAGGATTATACAAATCGGGATCAAGCGTGAACGAGTTCTTCAACTCGAGTATACTTACAAAAGTTTTTTTCGTTTGATCTTCGTTTTGAAAGTAAAAGAAGGAAACAGCTCTCATCAGATAAACATCAACTTTAAGAGAATCGCTAATATCAGCTTGGGTTGCAATATCATTAGAAACTTGTAAAACCTTTTCATACTCAAAATCATCGAACAGCTTTTTAATTCTTGCATGAGTAGATTCTTGCGCAAATGAATATGACGCTGTAAGTAATAGAACGATAAGAATTTTATATTTCATCACTTGAGTAATATCATTTTTATTGTCTGAACAGTGTTTTCTACACGCAACTGAGCAAAATATATTCCAGATGGTAAATTATTGGCGCTCTCTCCATTTTTATGGGTTGAGAACGAAGTCTGATAAACTCCCGGTTGTTTATATTCATTAACTAATGTGGAAATTTCTTTACCAAGAACATCGAATATTTTTAAACTGACATGTGTTGCTTTTGGAAGATGGAAAGAAATGGTCGTGCTAGGATTAAATGGATTAGGATAATTCTGATTTAACTTAAAATCAGAGGGCAATGAATTATTTTTCACGTCTGTTACACCAAAAAGAAATTCTACGTATGGAACAACTTTTCCTTTTGCGTCTTTCCCGCCGAACACAGCAACAATACTACCCTTGTAATTCACCGCCATTAAATTAGTTCTTGCATAGTTAAGTGGAGTAAAGTTATTAATTCTTAAAGAGCCGTCGGGATTAACAAAAACTTCTTCTACTGTATTTAATGCCGGATTAGTTTCGTTATATCCGCCAATCACGAAACCTCTCTTAGCGGTAGGATTATAAACAGCAGAGCCACCGGCACGCGGTTGCAATAATCTATCAGATAGATCACCTAATTTCTGAGTGGGTATATTAAATGTTTGAATTTTGTCGATAACACCGTTAATAGCTCCGCCAAACACGTAAATATTATCACCAACTATAAAGGTGGCTCTTTGGCGGGGCTTGTCTTCCGAAGCATAATCATATTTGATCGACACTTTTTTTGAAACCAGATCATATGAAGTTATGTAAGAGATTTTTCCGGTTGCCGGATTAGGTGAACCACCAATTATATATAAAACATCCCCAATTACATGCCCGGTTGAAAAAGATCTTCCAAAGTCTATGTTAGAATCAAAAGAATCGGGTGTTATTCCTTCTACAAAATTCCAAGATTCAAGCGCGGTTTTGTTTTGCGATGTTTCAAGCGCCCCTCCAAAATAAACTGAAATTCCCCTCCAAGTATCCGCAACAAACTGCTGACGCGGCTGAAGCATGTGTCCTACAATTTTCCAACTATCTTTCTCAACATTGTATTCTTGAATCCAATCTACTGTTTGCTGAAGTGAGTCGGAATAACCTCCGAATATGTAAACTTTGTTTCCTTGCGCTTCTATATCATAGACTACTTGCCCGCCCCAAACCGGGTAGGGCATTTTATGAATCGCAACCTGCCATGTAGGCTGACTATATAGAATATTCGCGACTCCCCAAATACAAAGTATAATTAAAAGTCTAATTTTCATTTTCTAAACACTTTTTATATTGTGCGGTCAATTATTATACCATCATTTTTTAAAAGGTAAATGAAGTCTAATTGTATCTCCGGCTTTAACGTAAAAGGATGTATCAATATCCTTAAAACCTTCCTTTGTCAACTTCACATTAATGCCGCCGGGCTGAACTTTTACTAATCTGGTTGGAGAATAGCCAATAAGGTTGTTATTAACAAAAACTTTACCGGAAGGACGCGTATCGCAACTAATATAACCAACCAAGGAATCCATATTGAAACGAAACGGAAGTATTTCACTTGGTTTTATTTCGATCTGAGTAGTATAAGGTGGATATTCCGGATGAACCAACCTCAGACTATGTGTTCCCTCTTCCAATCTGATTGGTTTATCAATTGGAGTTGTAATAATCTCTTCGCCATCTATAATTACTTTTGTCCCAACGTTACATCTAATATCAAAAGAACCAAACCTTATTGGTTTATTCGGCTGAGTATTCTGTTCAACATTATTTTGTGTTTGATTTGAATCAGCGAGCTTATCAATTAATGGTTTATTAAGAGTGTTAGTATCTACTTGTTCATTGTTTTGAATTGAGGAATCGTTCTGTTTTAAAGGCTCGTTTTCTTGTTGAGTCGGTTTTTGTAAAGCAGTATTTGTATTTGCGGGTTGATCGGCTTTATCCACAAGAGAAACAATACCCCACGCAAATAGGATTATTACAACTGTAACTATTGCAGCAATTTCTTTTAATTTATTTTTTTGTTGAGAAGGCTCTTCTGCTTTAATTACTAAAGTTGGCTGATCTATAGAAA
>CAZEDR010000067.1:0-14053 GCA_964510975.1 uncultured Melioribacter sp.
GTGCAGCTAAGTCCCGAAACGGATTCTGTTTTGTATAACAACGGCAAATATTACAATCCCGATGTTTACAAATATTGCGCGGGTTATCAGTATGCGGATAAAACAATCGTCGGTTTTTCTCATACTCATATGAATGGAACGGGACATTCTGATCTCGGTGATTTCTTAATGATGCCAACAGTTGGCAAGATTCAGTTTAATCCGGGAACAAAAGAAAATCCGGAAAGTGGATACAGATCGAAATTTTCTCACGAAAAAGAAAGCGCAAAGCCGGGTTACTATTCAGTTCACTTAGACGAGAACAACATTGATGTTGAACTTACAGCGAGCGAGCGTGTCGGATTTCATAAGTATAAATTTCCAAAGACAAGCGATGCACATATAATTCTCGATTTAACTTCCGGCATTTATAATTATGATGGAAAAGTTGTTTGGTCTTCTGTCCGTGTAGAAAACAAAACACTTGTAACGGGATTCCGTCAGACAAACGGCTGGGCTCGTACACGTTATGTTTACTTTGCAATGGAGTTTTCTAAGCCGATTAAATCTTATCAGCTTAGAAATGATGAACAAAATGTATATGGCGGATTCTGGAGAAAGTTTAATCAAAATGAAAACTTTCCGGAACGAGCCGGACATAAAGTTAAGTGTGTCTTCAATTTTGAAACGGAAGAAGGCGAAGCAATTTTAGTTAAAGTTGCTTTAAGTGGAGTTAGCACAGCGAACGCACTCGAAAATTTGAAAGCAGAAATTCCTCATTGGGATTTTGAAAAAGTTGTGGCTCAAGCAAAAGAGAAGTGGAACAAAGAACTTTCCAAAATTACTATTGAAGCTAGTGAGGAAAGGAAGATAAATTTCTTTACGGCAATGTATCACGCGTTTATCAACCCTAACATTTTCTCTGATGTAAACGGTGAGTACCGCGGGTTAGATCAGAACATTCACAAATCAAATAAGTTTACCAATTACACAACATTTTCTTTGTGGGATACTTACCGCGCACTTCACCCGCTTTACACAATCATTCAACAAAAAAGAACAAGCGATATCGTAAACTCGATGATTGCTCACTACGAACAGAGCGTTCACAAAATTCTTCCGGTTTGGTCTCATTGGGCAAACGAAAACTGGTGTATGATTGGTTATCACGCGGTTCCGGTTCTTGCAGATGCGGTTATGAAAGGCGTTGGCGGATTTGATGTTAACAAAGCTTTTGATGCTTGTGTATCCAGCGCTAACTATAATGTTTACGATGGGATAAGCGCTTATAAAAAATATGGATTCGTGCCGGAAGATTTAAGCTCAAACTCGGCGTCGAAAACTTTGGAATATGCTTACGATGATTGGACAATCTATAAGATGGGTGAGAAATTAGGAAAGAAAAATGAAGCTGATGAATATTGGAAACGCGCTAACAGCTTCAAGAATATTTATGATAAAGAAACACATTATATGCGCGCAAAGAAAACCGATGGAACTTTCAAATCTCCGTTCGATCCGCTAAGTGTTGCAAACCAAGGTTACATTGAAGGTAATGCGTGGAATTATTCTCTCTACATTCCGCAAGATGTAAAAGGATTCATTCAGCTTCTCGGTGGAAAGGAAAAACTTATTACATGGCTCGATTCACTTTTCACATTTGATTTGCCGGATAAATATTTCGGCGAGAGTGAAGACGTAACAAAAGTTGGTATGATTGGAAATTATGTTCACGGAAACGAACCTTCTCACCATGTTCCTTATATGTACAACTTAGCTGGCGCACCATGGAAAACGCAAGAGCGGATTCATCAAATTGTTAATACAATGTACAAGCCGGAGCCGCACGGGCTTTGCGGCAACGATGATTGCGGACAAATGTCCGCTTGGTACATTTTCAGCGTGATGGGGTTTTATCCCGTTGCGCCGGGAAGTAACGAGTATGTGATTGGAAGTCCGTGTGTTGAGAAGGCTGAAATCAATTTAGAGAATGGAAAAAAATTCAACATAGTCGCAGAAAACTTGAGCGAAAAGAATATTTACATAAAGGAAGTTTGGCTGAACGGAAAGAAGATTAATAGAAGTTATCTAACTCATAAAGAAGTTGTTGGTGGAGGCAATCTGAAATTTGTGATGCAGTCAGAACCAAACAAAACTTGGGCGGTAGATGATAAATCAATGCCTTATTCGATGACAAAGTAAAATGCAAATGATAGTCTGCAAAGAATTTGAAGCGAAATACGCAGAGCAAGTCTCACGCTTGCTGAACCAGCTTGGTTATAATGTTAGTTCTGATGAACTACCAACAAGAACTGAAAGCATAAGAGAAAACAATAAGGGAACTGTGTTTCTTGCTATCGAAGAAGAAAAAGTTCTCGGTTGCATTCATACAATGGTTGTTTCCAGATTAGCCGAAGGAACTTGCGGTGAAGTTGTTAGTTTAGTCGTTGATGAATATATGCGTGGAAAAGGAATTGGAAAATTCCTACTTGAGAAATCAATAAACTGGTTAAAGGAACGCGGGCAAACAAAAGTGAGAATAAGATGTAATGCAATCAGAGATGAAGCTCACAAATTTTATTCTCATCTTGGTTACACGGAAAAGAAATCTCAAAAGGTCTTCGAAAAAGCATTTGATTGAGGAAAAAAATATGAAGTCTCAGAAATTAAAATCTGCAATATTGTTTTTAGCTCTAGTTGTTGTTGTTACCGGCTGCATGCCCGGTGAAGGTCACAACCACGCAAAAAATCTAGCCGGATTTTTCACCGGAGTCTGGCATGGCTGGATTGCGCCATTCTCGCTTGTTATAGGATTGTTTAACCCGGCAGTAAGAGTTTACGAAATCAACAATACCGGCTGGTGGTATGACTTTGGCTTTTATATCGCGATCATAAGCGGTTTCGGCGGAGTTTCACTTTTTAGAAAGAAAAAGAAAGATTAACGGAAAATTTTGCTTACTTTCGTAATAGAAAGCGCGTTTATTTTGTACTTTAAATTGTGTTAATTCACATTCTTCTGAAAGGAAAAATATCCTCATATATTCAACTCTAATTGTCACACCGTTGAAGCTATTGGCAAGCGCTTTTTACAAAAAGACTATTTAAAAGTTAGGAAAGAGCAATGAAGTTTTTCGGACATACATTTCACATTCCGGTTCTTGGCGTTGGTTATTCGGTTGATGCACCGGCAAAAGTTGCCAAGTACGGTATTTCATCGGTTATATCAATTGTAGATGATATTCTTTTAGAGCAGCTAAGAAAACATTACTATCAAAAACTGAACAAGCCTTACGTACAAATCTCACCCAAAGAGGAAGATTCACGCGCTAAGAGAGTTACAGCGTATTTGAATTTGATGAATGAGATTGTGAAAGAACAATTTGAAAAAGTAAAGCAATCGGCATTTGAAAAGGGAAGCGAGATAACCAAATATTTTGAAATGCTTCCGGATGTATCTCATCTAAAACAAAAATACAAAGAGATGTTGGTTGAAAAAGAAGAATCGCTAAAAGCTAAACTTCAAAAGTATTTAAGAGAAAATATTCGTCACGGCGCAATAGATGTTAATATTATGACGAAGCTTGATAAATCAAATTACGCTGCAGATGGAACTCAGCTTCCGGGTGAATTTAATGATGCTCACGCGGCACTTCGCGGATATGCAATGAGCGAACTGGAAAGCTCGCTAATTTTTTCTGCCGGAATGAATCCAAAACTTTATAGCTATCTGGAATCGTTTAAGGATTTTCTACCTAGAGCCGATGGAAGTTTCAAAAAGAAAATAGTTGTAAAGGTTAGCGATTTCCGCTCGGCGTTAATTCAAGGAAAATTTTTAGCAAAGAAAGGTTTGTGGGTTTCGGAATATAGAATTGAAAGCGGATTGAACTGCGGCGGACACGCATTTGCAACGGACGGTTTGTTGCTCGGACCAATTCTCGAGGAATTTAAAAATCGAAAACAAGAATTGATTGCTTCTGTTAAAGAATTGTTTCATCCGGCAATTAACAAAAAAGAAATTTTTGTTGATGACAGCAAGCTAAGTGTTTCAGTTACTGTTCAGGGTGGTGTTGGAGTATCAACCGAGCATGAATTTCTTTTGAGAGAATATGGCGTGAACTCTGTTGGATGGGGAAGTCCGTTTCTTCTCGTTCCCGAAGTAATGAATGTTGATGAAAAAACACTTAAGCAATTATCCGAAGCCGAAGAAGATGATTTTTATTTGAGCAATTCTTCACCGCTCGGAGTTCCATTCAACAGCATTCGCAATAGTGGTAAAGACTTAGAACGAATTGAAAGAATGGAAAGCGGTAAACCGGGCAGTCCTTGTCCAAAGAAATTTTTAGAGTTCAATAAAGAATTTACAGATAAACCCATTTGCACAGCTTCAATTTCATACTTCAAAAAACTTGATGCGATAAAAAACAATCCGGAATTGAGCGATAAGTACAATGCTGATTTACAAAACGCAAGCGTTAAGAATTGTTTATGCGAAGGTTTATCAGCATCTACTTTACTCGTTAAAGGCATTATGGATACAAAACAAAGCTTAGCCGTTGCAATTTGCCCCGGTCCTAACCTAGCTTACTTTTCAAAAGTTGTATCATTAAAAGAAATGGTTGATCATATTTACGGAAGAATAAATTTAATAACACATCCAAATAGACCGAACATGTTTGTTAAGGAGCTTTCTCTTTACATAGATTATTTGCAGAAGAAAATAGATGAGCGTGTTGATTTTGTAACAGCTCAGAAAGAGGAATTCTTTAATACTTTTCGCGCGAATTTGATAGAAGGGATTAATTACTACAAGAAAATGATTCCGGAAATTTTGGAAGAAACAGATAAGATAAGAGAGAAAATTCAACAAGATTTGGATGCGCTAGAAATTAAGCTGATGTCTTACGCTTTAGCCGGAGTTTAATCAATATATACACGCGGAACACGCGTGTTAATGTTGGTAAGAATTTCGTAAGGAATTGTACCAGCCCACTCGGCAAGTTCTTCAACTGTGATGGAGATATTTCCATCACTCCCGATTAAGATAACTTCATCGCCATTGTAAGCAGAATCATTTTCGATATTCACAACTATTTGATCCATCGAAATTACGCCTACAACGGGATAGCGTTTCCCTCGAATCAATACTTCTGCTTTATGAGACATGCTTCTCATATATCCATCGCCATAACCAAGCGGAACGGTTATCGCGCGAACATCGTGTTTGGCTTTCCATTTCATTCCATAGCTAACTGTACTTCCTTCTTTGATCACTTTGAAATACACAACTAAAGATTTCCAGCTAAGCGCGGGTTTTACCTCAATTCTTTTTTGAACTTCTCGAGAAGGATAAACACCATACATCATAATTCCGGGACGAACAAGATCAAGTGTTGCTTCCGGCATTTGTAGAATAGCGCCGCTGTTGGCAATATGTTTTATTGGTGGAGGAAGAGAGTGTTTAGCGTAGAAAAAAACTGTTTCTAAAAATCTCTCCAACTGCATTCTTGAAAAAGTTAAATCGCTGCTGTCAGAATTCGCAAAGTGAGAATATATTCCATCTATATCGATATGCTTACATGTTATACTGGCTTGCAAAAGTTTTTCTGCGTTGTAGTAGTGTACTCCAATTCGTTCCATTCCGGTATCAATCTTAAGATGAACATGCGCGCGCTTATTCATCTGCGCGGCTACTTCCTCAATTTGATTTAACTTGCCAACCGAAGAAGCGGTGATGGAAAGATCATACTTAATGAAATGTGGAATTTGATTTCCCCAGATTCCGCCTAATACCAAGATTGGAATTGTAATTCCGGCTTTACGTAAAAGAATTCCTTCTTCCAGCACTGCTACACCGAGATAATCCGCATTTAAATTTTGTACTAATTGTGCAGTGCGGACGAGTCCATGTCCGTAGGCATTTGCTTTAAGAACCGGCATTATTTTGGCGCTGCCTACGTGAGATTTTATTTTGGCAAAATTATCCGCCAGAATTCTTAAATCAACTTCTACCCGGGTTGGTCTTAGCACTTCTTCTTCGCTTATTGTCGGATGATTAACTTCGCCGCTCATTTTTTATTCTTTAGTTGATGTAAAGATAATTTTTTTACTCAAAATATTGCATTTTCTACTCGCTCCTTTTAATCGTATTTTTCGGATGCAATTCAAAACACTAGAGAAAAATGAAAGTACTTTTTATTGGTGGAACCGGAGTAATAAGCTCCGAATGCTCCAAATTATGTATTGAAAGAGGAATGGACTTGTTTCTTCTTAACAGAGGAAAATCATTTCGTACGCCACCAGCAAAAGCTCAGATAATTAATGCCGACATTCGTGATATTAACGCCACCCGAAAAGCTCTTGCTGAGCAGAGGTTTGATGTAGTGGTTGATTGGATTGCGTTCAATGAAGAGCATGTAAAAAATGATTTTGAAATATTTAGAAACAAAGCCGAACAGTACATTTTTATTAGTTCAGCATCGGCTTATCAAAAACCGATTCCTAAATTGCCGATCACCGAAGAAACACCGCTCGCAAATCCATTTTGGGCTTACTCACGTGCAAAAATTGATTGCGAGAATTTCTTGATGAAAATGTACAAAGAGAATGGTTTTCCGGTTACTATTGCTCGCCCTTCTCATACTTATGATGAAACAAAAAATCCTCTAAAGGAAAACTACTTGCCGTTTCATAGAATGAAAAACGACAAGCCAATTATTATTCATGATGATGGAAATTCTTTGTGGACTTTGACGCACACAAGAGATTTTGCAAAAGGATTTGTGGGATTGCTGGGAAACAAAAACACAATCGGCGAAGCCTATCAGATTACATCCGATGAGACACTCACATGGAATGAAATTGCAAAACTACTTGCGGAAAAAGCCGGATACGATTTAAAGATAGCTCACATTCCCTCAGAGTTTATCAAACAATATGATGAAGAATGGGGCGATGGACTTCTTGGCGATAAAGCCCACAGTGTTAGGTTTGATAATTCTAAGATAAGAACTATTGTGCCGGAGTTTAATCCGCAAATTAAATTTGCTGAGGGCGCAGCCGAAATAGCCAACTGGTATATTCACAAAAAAATGAATCAATACGTCGACAACAATCTAGATCAATTGATGGATGAAATTATTCGCGCCTATTCAAGTCAATAAGAAAGAGAGGGATTTATGAGAAAATTCATGTATGCAAATCTAGCAATACTATTAATTGCACTTTTAACCGCGCAAATATTTGCTCAAACAGCAGATGCGTCGATCAAAAAACTTATTGAGGGAAACAAGCGGTATGTGGAAAACAAACCGACACATCAAAACCAAACGGCAAAACGAAGAGAAGAAGTTGCTAAAGGACAAAAACCGTTTGCTGTTGTTATAACTTGCTCAGACTCGCGTGTACCGCCGGAAATTTTATTCGACCAAGGAATTGGAGATTTGTTTGTAATTAGAACCGCTGGAAATATTGTTGACAATATTGGTCTGGGCAGTATTGAATATGCGGTTGAACATTTAAAAGTACCTCTTGTTGTAGTTCTTGGGCATGAACGCTGCGGCGCAGTTGAAGCGACTGTAAAGGGAGGCGAAGCTCCGGGGCATATTAAGGCTTTAGTAGCAAACATAGTTAGAGCTGTTGATAAAGTCCGTGCAAAGAAAGGTGACCTTCTGGAAAACTCGATTAAGCAAAACATCAATAATGTAGTTGAACAGATAAGTAAGTCGAAACCAATTTTAGAAGAATTTGTACATGAGAAGAAAATAAAAGTTGTTGGCGCGCGTTACGACTTAGACGACGGCATGGTAAAGTTTTTTACAAACGACGGCCAATAATAATAATGGTACTTAAATGAGAAACATAAAATTTTTCAGAGCAATAATTGGCTTTGCGTTGCTTTTAGTTTCCGGATGTGTTGATAAAACAGTAGATCCGATTACAGATTCGCTGGAAGATAATTATACCAGATGGAAATCTCTGGGAATCTCGGATTACAGTATTGTACAGTCTCAGCTTTGTTTTTGCTTTTATGGCGGAGATAAAATGCTCGTACTTGTGCGTAACAATAAGATAGTCAGCGTTCAAGATTCAGCCGGAGTTAAACTAGTTCCTCAAGAGCATTGGCAATGGTTTAAAACGATTGACCAATTGTTTGAGACAGCAATTAGCGCAAAGAATGGCAAACCAAATTCCTTTTCCGTTGAGCTTGATAATGAATATGGTTTTCCGAAATACTTTTGGGTTGATCCGATTGCACAAGCCGCGGATGAGGAGTACGGATTTATAACAACAAGTTTTAGAGTTTTAAAATAGAAAGCCTATAATGACATTTCTCCAAATATTTGGTTACACTGCTTCGGTTGTAATAGCAATTTCGTTAATGATGAGTTCAATAGTTCGATTAAGGATTATTAATTTATTCGGGGCGACTTGTTTTTCTGTGTACGGATTTTTAATTGGCGCATATCCCGTGTTTATCCTTAACGGATTTATCGCACTGATCGATATTTATTACCTAATTCAAATTTTCGGCGAGAGAGAATACTTCCGTGTGCTTGAAGTGAAAACCACATCAGAGTATCTAGGATACTTCTTGAAATTTCACGGCAAGGAAATCTCTAGATTCATTCCGGCTTTTACATTTGAGCCAAACGAGAATTACCACGTAATGTTTGTTTTGCGGGACACCGTTCCGGCCGGATTAGTGATCTCTGAATATCTTGATGACGATATAGTTTATATGAAACTCGATTTTGCCATCCCCGGTTATCGCGATTTTAAAATGGGTAAATATGTTTTCGCTGAAATCTTCAGACGTAAAAACGTGAAAAAGATTTACAGCGATCCAGGCAACGAAAAACATGAGATGTATCTAAAGAAAATGGGCTTTGTTAAAACTGAATTCAATTCGAAACAAGCTTATTGCTTGGAGGTGAAATAAAAATGAATAGAACAAAACTATGTTTTGCGTTTCTGCTATTATTTGCAATATCAATTATAACCGGGCAGAATACTGCTAAAGAAGAAACAGCGGTGTTGCCGGTAACAATTAACAGAACCGAGGTTCATAAGATTACTTCCATTGCAAACGGGAATCTTTATCCAATCTACATTGCACTACCGGGCAGTTATAATTATACATCACAAAAATATCCGGTTGTCTTTATGCTTGATGCTTACTCATCGTTCGGCACAATGACGCAGATGGTAAGGCTTCTTGCTTTTAATAAAGAATTGCCTGAATTAATTATTGTTGGTATTTCTTCAGAAGGCGGCTCCAAAGAATTTAATTATAATAGAATGAGAGATTATACGCCAACTGAATTAAAAAGTGAAAAAGAAAAGCTTGTCTTTCCGGTTTCCGGCGGCGGCAAAAAGTTCTTACAGTTTATAAAAGAAGAATTAATTCCATTTGTGGAATCGAAATACAGAATTAATAAAGATGATAAAACATTGGTTGGGCATTCGCTTGGCGGATTGTTTGTGTTTTACACATTGTTTAGCGAGCCATACTTGTTTAACAAATATGTATCTGTTAGCCCGGCATTAATGCTTGATGATGAATTTCTTTTGAAACTAGAAAAGTCCTTTGCGGAGAAAAACAGTAATCTGAATGTTTCTGCTTATACGACTATTGGATCGCTCGAAGATTCAACCTTCATAGAGCCGTGGAAAAGATTAGTTGGTTCAATTAAAGCACACGAATACAAAGGCTTAAAATTAAAAAGCGAAATAGCAAATAATGAAACACATTATACAATAATTCCCTATATAGCTACTCACGGATTAAAATCGGAGTTTGAAAAATGAAAATAACTTTTGAAGCGTGTGTTGATTCGGTTGAATCTTCTTTGAATGCACAGCAAGGCGGCGCTGATAGAATTGAACTATGCGCGGATTTGTTGGAAGGTGGAATAACACCAAGTTACGCAATGCTTAAACTAGTGATCGAGAAATTAACAATTCCGGTGAATGTTCTTGTTCGTCCGCGAGGTGGTGATTTTCTTTACACGGATTACGAATTTGAAGTGATTAAGAGAGATATAGAATATTGTAAACAAATTGGTGTTAATGGCGTCGTCATCGGTATTCTGAATGATGATGGAACTATAGATAAAGTAAGAACTAAAGAGCTTGTCAATGTGGCTAGACCGATGAGTGTTACATTTCACCGTGCGTTTGATATGACTCGTGATCCAATAGAAGCTGTAAATACGTTGATCGAACTTGGCGTGGATAGATTGTTAACATCCGGCCAGGAGGCCGATGTTTACAAAGGCATTTCTACGTTGAAGAAAATAGTTGAGCATGCAGGCAATAGGATTGTGATAATGCCCGGCGGCGGAGTTACCGAAACAAATATCAAAGAAGTCGTAGAAGAAACGGGTGTAAAAGAAATTCATGCTTCGGCTAGAGAAAGAGAAAGGAGCAAAATGAAATACACGAATTCAAAAACTTCTATGAGTGATTCCCAAAACATGGAAGAGTACGATTTAATGATTACGTCTGCGGAAAGTATCCGCGCGATGATTAACGCAATTAGTTGCTAGAGGAATAGAAATGGAAGACCTGGAAATAATTTACGAAGACGAAAACATCATCGCGGTTAACAAGCCGGAAGGTTTGGCCTCAATTCATGACAGCGCCGGCGAGAAGGAAGATTTACAGACGCTTCTTTCAGAACGGTGCAAGCTGAAGGTGTTTGTTGTTCACCGTTTAGATAAAGAAGTTAGCGGAGTGATTTTATTCGCGAAGAATGCAGCAACTCATAAAATGCTTAACAAACAATTTGCAGAAAGAACCGTAAAGAAAAGTTACATCGCCCTTGTTCACGGAAAAGTTATTAAAGATGAAGGTTCTATTAATAAACCGATACGCGAGTTTGGTTCCGGCAGAATGGGAATAGATGAAGCAAAAGGCAAGCCTAGCAAAACGTTATATAAAGTTATCAAACGATATCCCTCATATTCATTAATTGAATTGAATCCGACAACCGGAAGAAGACATCAGATTCGCGTTCATCTTTACTATATAAGCAACTCTATAGTCGGAGATATTCGCTACGGAGAGAAGGTGCTTCAAGAACAATATCCGCGCTTAATGCTTCATGCAAAAGAAGTAGTGGTTACAATGAATGATGGAACGGAAAAGTCATTCACCGCTGAAGTCCCTCCGTCATTTTCAAAATACCTTCAAGTTATAAACGAAAGATAATATGATATAGCGGCCAATAACGTTTGTACGCGTATCTTCTATGTAATAATCATTTGTGTACGTTATAATCTATTCCTTGTTCATCAACGGCAATTATAATGCGCTAAATAATTTATCCTTAGGTGAAGATTAAACTCTTTTTCAGATACTGATGTCGAATCCACAGAAACAATAATTGCGGAGATGAAATGAAAAAGTTACTAGCAGTTGCACTAATTGTTGCGGTATCATCAACGTTGATGATTGCACAGAACGCTACACCGGGAATAAATAAAACACAAAAGAAACAAATCGCCAGAATTCACCAAGGAGTAAGAAGTGGTGAATTAACGAAACGGGAAGCAAACTCTCTACGCAGACAGCAAGTACATATTCAAAGAGAAAAGAAGATTGCTAAAATGGATGGAGTTGTTACAGAGAGAGAAAGGAAGCACATCAAACGAGATCAGAATAGAGCTAGTAAAAATATTGCCGTAAAAAAGCACAATAGATTAGAAAGAAGAAACAGAAGTTTATAGTTGTAACCCTCCACTCCCTCTCTCTTTCCGCTTCGTAATAAAATATGAAGCGGATTTTTTTATAAAAAAGAAACCCGCTATTAAACGGGCTTCTTTTGTGGGAGGTATGTATGAGAATTTAGTGGAAATTATAATCTGAAAAACGCCCCGGCAGTTACATAACCAATTCCATAACCAAGCTCACCAAAGACACCCCAGCTGTTGCTGATTGCGTAACGTGCACCAACGTGAAAGCCAATTAATACAGCGCTTGAAGCAGCAGAGTATGAAACGCCCATGCCTAAGTTGCTTGGTTCGGTTACACTTACAACATTATAGCCTACAGTAGCTCCGCCGTAAGCATCAAGTTTGTTGCTTGGTTCCATAAAGTGATACTCACCTCTTGCGCCGATGATTATGTAGTTGTATTTCCATTCGTAAGATTTGCCGAAGAAGCCAAAATCGTATTTTGAACCGGCATATCCAACAATACCGCCAACAGAAATTTTATCTGTTAAACCAAATTGTAAACCTACGCTTAACGGAGGAATTGTTGCATCTCCTTCAACACCGAAACCAAAGCCGGCGCCTATATTTAATACTTTCCCGTTTTGGTTGTAACCCTGGGCAAATGATGTGGATGAAACCAGTAATCCAATTGCAAATAATGTAAGCAATGCTTTCTTCATTGATTTAACTCCTTTATATGATTGATAGTGGTATTGTAGAACTTGGACATTAAGTCTCAAATGGAATGCCAAGTCTTAATTATGATTATAAGAGAAGAAATTAAACCCAAAGAGTGCTTTTGTTGTTTACTTGTTGCTTAGATGCAACAGTCCCAAAATTACAATGTTGCATTTATCTTACTTATTCACCTTACGCAAGAATGAATATCTTTCCTCTGTGATTCTCTGTGTTTCTTTGTGATATTTCTATTTTTTTACACAGAGTGCCACAGCTAGATGTCGCATAATTAATTATTTAATCAGAAATAGCTCGCGGATGACGCGGATTTAACAGATTTACACAGATATATTTTTGATTCATTAATTATACGACATCCACCACAGAGGAGTCACTGAGTTACACCGGGATAAAACTTTTTGCGTAGGGTGAGTTACTTATTTAAGAAATCGGTATTAAAATAAATAATCTCTTATTTTACGCCCGACTTTTAATAACGCTTATCCGGAGAATTAAATGATTTACTTTTCGCGAAGCAGAACAGCAGCTATTACATTTTTCGCGTTGTTGTTTATAGCAAATCAAAGCATGCACGCCCAAACGCTGGATGAAAAAATTAATGCTTTAATTTCAAAAATGACTCTTGAGGAAAAAGTTAAGCAGCTTCACCAGGAAGGTTCATTTAATACTCAAGATAATACTCGTTTAAATATTCCGGGCTTTGTAATGGCCGATGGCCCGCATGGAGTTCGCAATGGAATGGCAACTTCTTTTCCGGTTGGAATGGGAATAGCGGCTACTTGGGACATTGATGTTGCTTACCGCGTTGGTGAGGCGATGGGAAAAGAATTTCGTGGAAAGGGAATTCATCAAGCACTTGGGCCATGTTTGGACTTAACACTCGATCCGCGTAACGGACGTTCTCCAGAAAGCACAAGCGAAGACCCGTTCTTAAATTCAAAAATAAACACAGCTTTCGTTCAAGGAATTCAATCAACTCCGGCAATAGCTACTATTAAACATTTTTATACAGAGTATAGACAGGACGGAAGAACTACAAACAACTATACTCTTTCTCAGAGAAATTTACTTGAGCAGCACGGACTCCAGTTCAGAGAAGCTATTCAGAATGGTGGTGCTTTCAGCGTTATGAGTTCTTATAACTCACTTAACGGAAAAAGTGCTGCTAAGAACTCAACTCTTCTTACTACAAATCTAAGAAACAAGTGGGGTTTTCCATTTTATGTTGTTAGTGATTGGAATTCAATTTATTCTAGTCCGGAAGAAGCCTTAAAAGCCGGATGTGAAATTGAGATGGGTTCAACGCTTTATCAAGATGCTACAACCGGAATTCTGAATTTAGTTAACACTGCCAAGCTTGCTGTTAGTGTAGTTGATAATGCGGTTAAGCGAGTTTTACGCACAAAATATTTATCCGGTATGATGGACTATTATCCGCAAGGAGACCCTAGCGATATTAACAGTACAGCTCATCAACTTCTTGCACTTGAAGCCGGAAAGAAAAGTATCGTGCTTCTTAAAAATCAAGACAACATTCTTCCGTTAAACAAAAATAATATTGCAAAGATTGCAGTAATTGGGCCAAACGCCAATGTAATGCAAACTGATGGAAGCGGAAGCAGCTGGGTTGATCCTTTCTATAAAGTTTCTCCTAAAGA